>NZ_JBHXVG010000026.1:0-117637 GCF_042672405.1 Streptomyces sp. NPDC127197
AGGGGCGGGGGGGGGGTGGGTGGGGTGTTTTTGCCGGCAATTCAACCGGGGGGGGCCCCCGCGGGGGGGCCCCCCGACTCGACACGTCCGGCTACGTCACTTCACCGGCGTGAAGTCCCGCGCGCCAATGAACTCCGGCCGCCGTACCGGTGCCGCGAACGGCTCGACCGCCGCGTTCTCCACGCTGTTGAAGACGATGAAGACGTTGCTGCGCGGGAACGGCGTGATGTTGTCGCCCGACCCGTGCATGCAGTTGCAGTCGAACCAGGTCGCCGAACCGGCCTTGCCCGTGAACAACTTGATGCCGTACTGCGAGGCCATCGCGGTCAGCGCCTCGTGCGAGGGCGTGCCCGCGTCCTGCATCTGCAGCGACTTCTTGTAGTTGTCCTTCGGCGTGGCCCCCGCGCATCCGAGGAACGTCCGGTGCGACCCCGGCATGATCATGAGCCCGCCGTTGGTGTCGTAGTTCTCGGTCAGCGCGATCGAGACGGACACCGTCCGCATGTTCGGCAGACCGTCCTCGGCATGCCAGGTCTCGAAGTCCGAGTGCCAGTAGAAGCCACTGGCCCCGAAGCCCGGCTTGACGTTGATCCGCGACTGGTGGACGTACACGTCCGAGCCGAGGATCTGCCGGGCCCGCCCGACGACCCGCTCGTCGCGCACCAGCGCGGCGAACACCTCGCTGATCTTGTGCACTTCGAAGACGGACCGGATCTCCTGCGACTTCGGTTCGACGATCGACCGCTCGTCGGCCCGGATCGCCGGGTCCGCCACCAGCCGGTTCAACTCATCCCGGTAGACGGCGACCTCGTCGTCGGTGATGAGTTCCTCGATGGCGAGGAAGCCGTCCCGCTCGAAGGACTGGAGACCGGCGACGTCGATCGGCCCGGGGGTGCCGGGCGCGCTCCAGACGACGGGGTCCTGGCGGGGGACGGACACCTCGGTGGTGCCGCGGCTGGGGTAGAGATCCGTGACAGTGCTGGTCGTCATGGGGATGTCACACCTCCTCGGGTTCGGTGAGCAGGGGGTAGACGCCGTTCTCGTCGTGGTCCTCCCGTCCGGTCACGGGCGGGTTGAAGACGCAGATACAGCGGAAGTCCTCCTTGACGCGCAGCGTGTGCCGCTCGTGGCCGTCGAGGAGGTACATCGTCCCGGGCGTGATCGTGTACGTCCGGTCGGTCTCGTGGTCGGTCAGTTCGGCCTCGCCCTGCACGCAGACCACGGCCTCGATGTGGTTGGCGTACCACATCGACGTCTCCGTCCCCGCGTACAGGATCGTCTCGTGCAGCGAGAAGCCGACCTTCTCCTTGGCGAGGACGATGCGTTTGCTCTCCCAGGTGCCGGACGCGGCCTTCACATGCCGGTCGGTGCCTTCGATGTCCTTGAACGAACGGACGATCACGGTGCTGAACAGCTCCTTTTCTCAGACGGTTTCGCGTACGGCACGGGCGAGGACGCGCAGGCCCTCGTCCAGCTCCTCGGGGGTGACGGTGAGGGCGGGCAGCAGCTTGACGACCTCGCTCTCGGGGCCGGACGTCTCGATCAGCAGCCCGAGTTCGAAGGCGCGGCGGGCGACGCGTTCGGCCCGGCCCTTGTCGTGGAACTCCATGCCCCACACCAGCCCGCGGCCCCGGTACTCCTTGACGTCGGCGAGGTTCTCCTCGGTGATGGCGATCAGCGCCTGCTCGACCTGCTCGCCGCGCGCGCGGGTCTGCTTCTCCATGGCCGAGCCGTCGGTCCAGTACGTCTCCAGCGCGGCGGTGGCCGTGACGAACGCCGGGTTGTTGCCGCGGAAGGTGCCGTTGTGCTCGCCCGGCTCCCACACGTCCAGCTCCGGCTTGAACAGGCACAGCGACATCGGCAGCCCGTAGCCGCTGATGGACTTCGACACGGTGACGATGTCGGGCACGATCCCGGCCTCCTCGAAGGAGAAGAACGCGCCGGTGCGCCCGCAGCCCATCTGGATGTCGTCGACGATCAGCAGCATGTCGCGGCGTCGGCACAGCTCGGCGAGCGAGCGCAGCCACTCGGCCCGGGCCACGTTGATCCCGCCCTCGCCCTGCACGGTCTCGACGATCACGGCGGCGGGCTGGTTGAGCCCGGAGCCCTGGTCCTCGAGGAGCCGCTCGAACCACAGGAAGTCCTCGACCTTGCCGTCGAGATAGTGGTCGAAGGGCATCGGCGTGCCGTGCACCAGCGGGATACCGGCCCCGGCCCGCTTGAAGGCGTTGCCGGTCACGGCGAGGGCCCCGAGGGACATCCCGTGGAAGGCGTTGGTGAAGGACACGATGGCCTCGCGCCCCTTGACCTTGCGCGCCAGTTTCAGCGCGGACTCCACGGCGTTGGTGCCGGTCGGGCCCGGGAACATGACCTTGTAGGGCAGGTCGCGCGGGCGCAGCACCAGGTCCTGGAAGGTCTGCAGGAAGGCGCGTTTGGCCGTGGTCGACATGTCGAGACCGTGGGTGACGCCGTCCCGGTCCAGATAGTCGAGCAGGGCCCGTTTGAGCACCGGGTTGTTGTGCCCGTAGTTGAGCGAGCCGGCTCCGGCGAAGAAGTCGAGGTACTCGTGGCCGTCCTCGTCGTACATGCGGCTGCCGCGCGCCCGGTCGAAGACGGTGGGCCAGCCGCGGCAGTAGCTGCGCACCTCGGACTCCAGGGTTTCGAAGACGCTGAGGTCGGGCTGGGTGATGGTCACGGAGAATCGCTCCTCATTGCGACGGTCATACGACGGTCAGTTGCAACGGTCAATTGCGACGGGTCACTGCGAGAGGTGGGTCAACGGGCCGATGCGGTACAGGACTTCGGGGTCGTGCGGGCCGTCCGGGAACAGGCCCGTCTCGAACAGCACCTCGCGCTCGACGCGGGCGTCGTGCCGGGCGGCGTACGAGGTGAACAGCCGCTCGGAGGGGGTGTTGCCCGGCGTGATGGTGGTCTCGACGGAGGTCAGCCCCTGCTCGGCGGCGACCCGGGCGGTCAGTCCGTCGAGCAGCCGCGCCGCCAGCCCGCGTCCGCGGTACGCGGCGTCGACGGCCACCTGCCACACCAGCAGGGTCCCCGGGCGGTCCGGCCGCAGGTACCCGGTGATGAAGCCGACGGCCGCTCCGTCGTCCGCCCGCGCCACCGCCGACGTGGCGGCGAAGTCCCGGCACCACAGCAGATAGCTGTACGAGGAGTTCAGGTCGAGGGTTCCGGATTCCTTGGCGAGCCGCCAGACAGCGGCCCCGTCCGAAACCGCCGGACGGTCGATGTGCAGGTCTGCTTGTGCGGCAGTCATGCGAATTGAATTTACCGAGCGAAATTCGAAATTGCATGGCCGGAGGGGCTTACGTGTCTGCGCGTCCTGTGTTATCACGCGTGCGCGTGCAGCCGCGCGAAGGTGCAGCGGAATGCCCTGGTTTGTCGGCCACATAGTGCACAAAACGGGCGCGATGTGGAACGCGTCACAACCATGTAACCCTCAGGAGATCTGCCCGAATTACGCCGCTTGGTGTTCGCGAAATCTTTGCGTTTAAGGCCGGGGAAAGCGGGCAGAAGAATACGGGAAGCTGCTCCCCGTTAATTGGTTGAAATTGTTGAAACTGCGGAAAAGGAATCCCGGAAAATCAACCGTGAAGAGAGTGCCCGGCGCTTACTGCCAGGCGGCCTCCGCAGCCCGCCGCGCCGCATCGAGGTCCACCGCCAGACCCTTCTCGGTCAGGGCAGCGCCCAGGGCGGCCAGGCTCGCCCGGACCGCGCCCGGCGTCGCGTCGGGACCGTAGTGGTTGACGCGGATCATCTCCTTGGCCAGCGCGCCCCCGCCCGCGGCCAGCGGCAGCGCGGGGTCGCTCTCCAGGGCCCTGGTCACCAGTTCCGACGCCACGACGCCGGAGGGTGCCCGCAGGGTGGTCGCGACCGGCGCCGCCTCCGCGGCCTCGTGCACGTACGGCTCCAGGCCGCCGCCCAGCGCGAGCGCCCCCGCGCGGGTCGCAGCCGCGGCGGCCGCGTGCCGGGCCATCACCGCCTGCGGGCCCTCCGCCTCGATCCGCTCGACGCACGCCTGGAGGGCCAGCATCTCCAGCTGGGCCGGCGCGTGCAGCAGGGACGTCCGGCCAGCGTCGATCCAGCGCTCCTTCCAGTCCAGCAGGGAGAGGTAGGAGCGGCGTGGGGCGTTCGGGTTCGCCGTCATACGGGCCCAGGCGCGTTCGCTCACCGACACCGCCGACACCCCGGCGGGACCGCCCATCGCCTTCTGCGCCCCGATGACGCACAGGTCCACGCCCCACGCGTCCGGCAGCACCGGCTCGGCCCCGATGGAGGCGACGGCGTCCAGGTAGAACAGCGCCCCGTGTTCCCGTACCACCTCGCCGATCTCCGCGACCGGGTTGGTGTTGCCGGTTGCCGCCTCCGCATGCACCAGGGACACGAAGTCGATCTCCGGGTGCTCGGCGAAGGCCGCCCGGATCTGCTCGGCCGTGACCGCCGTGTGGAAGGGCACCGCCAGATCGATCACGGTCGCCCCGCAGTCCCGCAGCCAGTTCCCGAAGGTCTGCCCGTACGGTCCGGTGATCACGTTCAGTGCCGTCGTCCCGGGACCGGCCGTGGCGCGGATCGCGCCCTCCAGCGGCAGCAGCGCCTCCCCCTGCATGATCACCACGTCCTGGCGGGTGCCGAGCAGCCGGGCCACCCGGTCCTCGATGGCGGCGAAGTGCGCTGCGGTCAGCGGGGCCAGGTCCAGGAGGGGATGGGTCACGGCGGTGCTCTCTTCGTTCACGGGGTCGACGCTGTCGAGGGTAACCGGCGGGCCGCACACCCCTGTTACCGGCGACTTCTCAGGCCGGACGGCCTCGTCGCCATGGGATTGGTTTGAGTGGTTCAAAGTTCTCCTTATAATCGGAACACTCAGTTCCCTCACAGGAGGTCCCCGTGAACACGGTCCTCGGGCGCCGGGCCCGCATTCTGGCCGCCACCACCGCGACGGCCGGGCTGCTGCTCGTGGCCGGCTGCGGGTCGGACGACGGCGACGCGAGCGGCACGCAGACCGCCGCCGGCGGGGTCACTCTCGTCAAGGGCGGCCAGCTCACCACCTGCACCCACCTGCCCTACCCGCCCTTCCAGTCGGAGATCGACGGCAAGGTGCAGGGCTTCGACGTCTCGCTGATCGACCTGGTCGCCGAGGACCTGGGCGTGCAGCAGCAGATCGTCGACCAGCCCTTCGAGAACTTCAAGACCGGCGGGTCCCTCAACGCCGGCCAGTGCGACCTCGCCGCCGCCGGCATGACCATCACCGAGGAGCGCAAGAAGAACGTCGACTTCTCGGACCCGTACTTCGAGGCGACCCAGGCCGTGCTGGTCGACAAGAAGAGCGGCATCGGCTCCTTCGCCGACCTCAAGGGCAAGAAGGTCGGCGCCCAGGCGCAGACCACCGGCGAGGACTACGCCAAGAGCCAGGGCCTCGACCCGGTCTCCTTCGAGTCCTCCGACGCCGTCCTCAACGGCCTGCGCACCGGCCAGGTCGAGGCCGTCGTGATCGACTACCCGGTCGTCCAGGGCTGGCTCAAGGACCAGGCCAACGCCGACGCGTTCGAGGTCGCCGAGCAGATCAACACCGGCGAGGAGTACGGCTTCACGGTGAAGAAGGGCAACGCGCCGCTGCTCAAGGCCGTCAACAAGGCCCTCGCGGACGCCAAGGCCGACGGCACGTACAAGAAGCTGTACGAGCAGTGGATCGGCCCGTACGAGGAGGCCGCCGCCTCGCCCGCCGCCTCATGACCGACGCCGCGAAGACCGAAGTCCAACCCCGCAAGAAGGGGTTGACGCGGCGCCAGAAGCGCCGGGTGTCCCGCGGTGTGCAGTACGTCGTCTTCGTCGGCGCCCTGGTCGCCCTCGCGGTCGGGGCCGACTGGGACCGGCTGCAGAACCAGTTCGCCCAGCAGGACATCGCCGAGCAGATGTTCCCGGACGTCATCACGCTGGCGCTGAAGAACACCGTGCTGTACACGCTGTCCGGCTTCCTGGTCGGCCTGGTGCTCGGCATGGTCCTGGCCCTCATGCGGCTGTCCTCCGTGGGCCCGTACCGCTGGATCGCCGGCATCTACATCGAGATCTTCCGCGGCCTGCCCGCCCTGCTGATCTTCATCTTCATCGGCGTGGCCGTCCCGCTGGCCTTCCCCGGCACCGAGATCCCCGGCGGAACGTACGGCAAGGTCGCCCTCGCGCTCGGCCTGGTGGCCGCCGCGTACATGGCCGAGACGTTCCGCGCGGGCATCCAGGCGGTGCCCAAGGGGCAGATGGAGGCGGCCCGTTCCCTGGGCTTCTCGCCCGCCCGCGCCATGGTCTCGATCATCCTCCCGCAGGCCTTCCGGATCATTCTGCCGCCCCTCACCAACGAACTCGTCCTGCTCTTCAAGGACTCCTCGCTGGTGCTGTTCCTCGGTGTCACCCTGGAGGAGCGGGAGCTGTCCAAGTTCGGCCGCGACCTCGCCAGCCAGACCGCCAACTCCACGCCGATCCTGGTCGCCGGCCTGTGCTACCTGCTGGTCACGATCCCGCTCGGATTCGTCGTACGTCGTATGGAGGCGAAGGCCCAGGAGGCCGTGAAATGAGCCGTCCGGAAATCGAGATCCGCGAGCTGCACAAATCCTTCGGCGACAACGAGGTGCTGCGTGGCATCGACCTGGAGATCGGTCAGGGCGAGGTCGTCTGTGTCATCGGCCCGTCCGGCTCCGGCAAGTCGACGCTGCTGCGCTGTGTGAACCTGCTGGAGGAGCCGACCAAGGGCCAGGTCTTCGTCGGCGGTACGGAGGTCACCGACCCCGATGTCGACATCGACGCGGTACGCCGCCGGATCGGCATGGTCTTCCAGCAGTTCAACCTCTTCCCGCACCTCACGGTGACCGAGAACCTCGCGCTGCCGCAGCGCCGGGTGCTCGGGCGGGGCAAGGCGGAGGCTGCCCGGGTCGCCGCCGAGAACCTCGAGCGTGTGGGCCTGTCGGAGAAGGCGACCGCCTACCCCTCCTCCCTCTCCGGCGGCCAGCAGCAGCGCGTCGCCATCGCCCGCGCGCTGGCGATGGGCCCCGAGGTGATGCTGTTCGACGAGCCGACCTCGGCGCTCGACCCGGAGCTGGTGGGGGACGTCCTGGCCGTCATGCGCATGCTCGCGAACGAGGGCATGACGATGATGGTCGTCACCCACGAGATGACCTTCGCCCGCGAGGTCGCCGACCGGGTCGTCTTCATGGACGGCGGCGTGATCGTCGAGGACGGCACCCCCGACCAGGTCATCGCCCACCCGCAGCACGAGCGCACCCGCCACTTCCTCTCCCGTCTCCTCGACCCGGCGATGGCGGACGTGGAGGAGGAGACCTCGGACCAGGTGGGCGGGAAGAGCGAGTAGGGCCCGCCTGACTACAGTGCAGCTCATGAGGAATGGCGCTGTGCTGCGGGTGAAGGGACGGGTGCTCGTCGGACCCGACGACGTCCGGGACGAGCTGTGGGTCGTCGACGGCCGGATCTCCTACGACCGCCCCGTCGGCGCCCGCGACATCCGTACCGTCGAGGGCTGGGCCCTGCCCGGCCTCGTCGACGCCCACTGCCATGTCGGCCTCGGCGCGCACGGCCCCGTCGACGACGACGTCGCGGAGAAGCAGGCGCTGACCGACCGCGACGCGGGCACCCTGCTGATCCGCGACGCCGGCTCACCCTCCGACACCCGCTGGATCGACGACCGCGAGGACCTGCCGAAGATCATCCGGGCCGGCCGGCACATCGCCCGCACCCGCCGCTACATCCGCGGCTACGCGCACGAGATCGAACCGGACGACCTGGTCGCCTACGTCGCCCAGGAGGCCCGGCGCGGCGACGGCTGGGTGAAGCTGGTCGGCGACTGGATCGACCGCGAGGTGGGCGACCTGTCGGCCTGCTGGCCGCGCGAGGCGGTGGAGGCGGGAATCGCGGAGGCGCACCGCCTGGGCGCCCGCGTGACCGCCCACTGCTTCGCCGAGGACTCCCTGCGGGACCTGGTCGAGTCGGGCATCGACTGCATCGAACACGCGACGGGCCTGACGGAGGACCTGATTCCGCTGTTCGCCTCGCGGGGCGTGGCGATCGTCCCGACCCTGGTCAACATCGCGACCTTCCCGAAGCTGGCCGACGGCGGCGAGTCCAGGTTCCCCCGCTGGTCGGCCCATATGCGCCGCCTCCATGAACGCCGCTACGACACGGTCCGCTCCGCCTACGACGCCGGCATCCCGGTCTTCGTCGGCACGGACGCGGGCGGCACCCTGCCCCACGGCCTGGTGGCGGCCGAGGTCGCGGAACTGGTCACGGCCGGTATCCCACCGGTCGAGGCGCTCTCGGCGACGACCTGGGCGGCCCACAAGTGGCTCGGCCGCCCCGGCCTGGAGGAGGGGGCGGCGGCAGACCTCGTGGTGTACGCGTCCGACCCGCGAGCGGACGTACGCGTCCTGGCGGCGCCTCGGCGGATCGTGCTGAACGGGCGGGTTGTCGGCTAGTTGACGCAGAGTTACCGAAGGCCGTACTCCCTCGTTGCCCACTCCGGCCCCTGCGCCGGTGCGTCAACGCGCGCGCTCGCACAGAAGGGGGTACGGGGGTGACTTCGAGGAACACCCGTGCCGGGCGATTCGAAAAGGTTCACGGAAACACCACTTTGGGGTGAAGTCCCGCTGGACTGCTGACTGTTCACTCTCGGTGCGTAATTCTTGCCGGGTCCCGAGCAAGTCTCCTCTGGGGGTCCCCACCTTGAACGGCAAGAACTTCCGCATGCCCGCACGCAGTTTCGCGACCGTCGCGACGGCCACCGCCCTGGCCGCCGGTCCTGCGGCCCTGGCCGGCGCGGGCTCCGCCCACGCGACCGGTGACGAGGGCCGCGCGAGCGCCGTGGTGCTGCGCACCGGGCTCGATGTGTCCCTGCTCAACAAGACCGTGAACGTCCCGCTCGCGGTCTCCCTCAACGAGGTGCAGGCGCCGCAGAGCGCCGAGAAGACCGCGCTGACCGCCCGGTTGGACGGCGTCGACGGCGGAAACCCGTTCACCGTGCTGCGCGCGGACGTGGCGCAGGCCAGGGCGACGGTGACCGCCGAGAAGGCGGAGGGCTCCACGCGGCTGGCCAACGCCCAGCTCCACGTCCCCGGTCTGCCACTGCTGTCCCTCATCGAGGTCGAGGGCATCACCTCGACGGCGACCTGCGCGGCCGGGGAGGCGCCGGTCGCCGATTCCAACGTGCTGGGCGCGGTGACGGTACTGGGCAAGCGCGTGACGCTGACCGCCGGCGGCCCGACCGACGTGACGGTCCCCGGCGTGGGCGAGGTGCGCCTGGACCTCTCGCAGCGGGAGACGACCTCCCGTACGGCGGCCGCCACCGCCCTCGAACTCAAGGTCTCCGTCAACCCGTTGAAGCTGAACGTCGCCGAGGTCGAGGGCACGCTGACGCTCGCGAAGGCGACCTGCGAGGCGCCGGCGGCCCCGGCGGGCCAGGCCGTGCCGCCGAGCGCGGATCCGGCCGGCGACGTGAAGCCCCAGGGTGCGCCCGCCGAGTCGGGTCTGGCCGAGACGGGCGGCAGCTCGACGACTCCGTACATCGCGGGCGGCGCCGTCGCGCTGCTGGCGGCGGGCGGGGGAGCGGTGGCCCTGGCGCGCCGCAAGCGGAGCTGACGTAAACCAGGAGAGTGGAAGCGTTTTCACCCTGTGGCCCACGTTGAGGCACCTGCCCTGACGTGGGTCAACGTCTTTTCTGCGCCAGAGCTGTTGACTGTCGAATGAAAGCGCTTTAACTTCCCCTCACGCCGATCCAGAGACATGAGGGGGAACCGTGGCCGTTGTTCGGCGAAAGCGCTTTCACGGACGGAGCCGAACTCTCTTCCTGCTCATGCTGCCCGGCCTCGCCTACTTCCTGCTGTTCCACTACGGCGCCCTGGTCGGCAACGTCATCGCGTTCAAGGAGTACGTGCCCTTCGACGGCCTGTGGGGCAGCCCCTGGGTCGGGCTGGGCAACTTCCAGCGCATGTTCGAGGACGGGGCCTTCTGGTCCTCCGTCGTCAACACCCTCTGGATCGCCGTCCTCCAACTGGTCTTCTACTTCCCGGTGCCGCTCGCGCTCGCCCTGCTCCTGCACAGCCTCACCTGGAGCACGGTCCGGCGCTTCGTGCAGTCGGTGGCGTATCTGCCGCACTTCATCTCGTGGGTGATCGTCGTCGCCCTCTTCCAGCAGGTACTCGGCGACACCGGACTGCTCAACAGCACGCTGAGCGGCGCCGGGCTGCACACCGTCGACATCATCGGCAACCCCGACGCCTTCAAGCCGCTCGTCGTCGCCCAGGTCATCTGGAAGGACGCCGGCTGGGGCACGATCATCTTCCTCGCCGCGCTGTCCCAGGTCGACGAGCAGCAGTACGAGGCCGCCGCGATCGACGGGGCGGGTCCCTGGCGGCGCTTCTGGCACGTCACCCTGCCCGCCATCCGGCCGGTGATCGTGCTGCTGCTCATCATGCGGCTCGGCGACATCCTCTCCGTCGGCTTCGAGCAGATGCTGCTGCAACGCGACGCGGTCGGTCCCGAGGCCGCCGAGATCATCGACACCTTCGTCTACTACCAGGGCATCGTCGGCGGCGACTACGGATTCGCCGCCGCCGCGGGCCTGTTCAAGGGCGTCATCGGCGCCCTCCTCGTCTACGCCGCCAACAAGGTCGCCCACCGCCTGGGCGAACAGGGGGTCTACAAGTGAGCGCATCCGCACGGCCGGGCTGGCTGGAGAAGCCCCGGCCCCTCACCCAGGCCGGCAAGGTCCTCGCGCTCGCCACGGTCGTGCTGCTGGTGTGCGTGCCGTTCCTGGTGATCGTGTCGACGTCGCTGGCCTCCACGGACGAGGTCGTCGCCAACGGCGGCTGGGTGCTGTGGCCGACCGAGCCGTCCCTGGACGCGTACCGGGACATCCTCGACGGCGGCATCGTCACCCACGCCCTCGGCGTCAGTGCCGGAGTCACGATCGTCGGCACGCTCCTCAGCCTCGCCTGCACGGTGACCCTCGCCTACGCGCTGTCCCGCCCCGGTGTGTTCGGCGGCCGGCCGGTGCTGCTGCTCATCCTGTTCACGTTCCTCTTCCCGCCCGGCATGATCCCCGGCTTCCTGCTGGTCAAGGAGCTGGGCCTGCTGGACAACTACGCCTCCCTGGTCCTGCCCGTCCTGGTGAACGTGTTCAACCTCGTCGTCCTGCGGGGCTTCTTCCAGGGCATCCCCGAGGAGCTGTACGAGGCGGCACGCCTCGACGGGGCGGGGGACTGGCGGGTGCTGTTCTCGATCGTGCTGCCGCTGTCCAAGGCCGCGCTCGCCGTCGTGGGCCTGTTCTACGCGGTGGCGTACTGGAACTCCTGGTTCTATGCCTCGCTCTACCTGGAGAGCGACCACTGGCCGCTGCAACAGGTGCTGCGCACCTATGTGGTGGCCGGATCCGGGCTCACCGACGCGACCACCGGCGAGGCCACCATCACGGCCCCGCAGACCGTGCAGATGGCGGTCCTGGTGATCGCCACCGTGCCGATCCTGCTCGTCTATCCCTTCCTGCAGAAGTACTTCACCAAGGGCGTGCTCACCGGCGCCATCAAGAGCTGACATTCCATCAAGAGCCGTACTCAGAAAGGTCGGTCTCCCATGCCTCGCATGTCCCGACGTACCCTGCTGCGTTCCCTGGCCGCCGGTGGCGCCGCGGTCTCCGTCCCCGGTCTGCTGACCGCCTGCTCCTCCTCCGGCGGCGACAGCGACGTCTCCAACGCGGGCAAGAAGCTCGCGCCCTGGCCCGCGTACAAGCCCGCGACCGGCCCCAAGCCGGACCTCGCCCCCACGCAGGCGGGCGTCCAGGTCGGCTACACCTCCTACCCCTCCGACCTGGTCAAGTCCGTCGCCCGCACCCCGGGCGACGGCTCCACCATCAAGGTCATGTCGGTCTCGTTCGGAACACCCCCGAAACCGGCCTCCGCCAACCGGTTCTGGGCCGCGGTCGAGAAGGCCCTCGGCGTGAAGATCGAGTACACGATCGTCTCCCAGGCCGACTACCAGAAGAAGATGGCCACCGTGATGGCCGGCGACGCCGACTCCCTGCCGGACGTCATCAACCTCTTCTCCGGGTTCGTGCTGCCCCGCGAGGCCGAGTTCGTGCAGCGGCGCGCCGAGGACCTCACCCCCTTCCTCTCCGGCGACGCCATCGCCGACTACCCCAACCTCGCCAACATCCCGACCCACGCCTGGCAGGACATGGGCCGCATCGGCGGCCGCATCCACGGCATCCCCCTGGAACGCCCGCTGCCCGGCTCCACCCTCTGGATCAACCAGGGCATGTTCACCGACGTCGGCATGAAGGAGGGCTGGACGTCCGACGACTTCGCCGCCGTGGCCAAGCAGGCGACCAAGGGACGGACGTACGCCCTCGGCGCCGCCCAGGGCTCCCTGTTCGGCAACGCCGTGCACTCCGCCGCCCACAACGCGCCCCAGGGCTGGGCCGTCACCAAGGACGGGACCTTCCAGCCGGGCTGGGCCGACGAACGCTACAAGGCGGCCATCGCCTTCCAGGCGCAGCTCCGCAAGAACGGCTCGTACCACCCCGACGCCACGTCCATCTCCCAGATCGACCTGACCACGCTCTACTACAACGGCACCGTCGGCTCCATGCAGGACGGCTTCGGCGCCTACCTGCCCAAGTACCAGGAAGCCCCGGCTGGGATGACCCCGGCCGCCGCCCTCCCCTACAGCGTCGGCGGCGAACCCGGCGGCATCGTCGCCGCCCGCCGCTCCTTCGGCTACACCGTGCTGAAGAAGGCGAAGAAGGAACGCATCGAGCTGCTGCTGCGCATCCTCGACTACCTCGCCGCCCCCTTCGGCAGCCAGGAGTGGGAACTCGTCCACTACGGCGTCGAGGGCACCCACTTCACCCGCGGAAAGGGCGGCGCGCCCAAGCCCACCAAGCTCGGCGAGGTCGAGAACAACACCAACCTGCCGCTGAAGTACCTCGCCGAAGGCCCCCAGGTGCTGTTCGTGCCCGGTATGCCCGACGCCGTACGGGCCCTGCACGCCTGGCAGCAGAAGGTCGTCCCGCACGCCATCCGCAACGCCTCCTTCGGTCTGCAGTCCCGCACGAACAACGCCCAGGGCACCACGCTCAAGGCGCTCCTCGACGACACCGTCACCGGCATCGTCGCGGGCCGCATCCCGCTGTCCGAATGGGACGCGACGGTGAAGCGGTGGCGGGACCGGGGCGGCGACAGAATGGCCGAGGAGTTCGCGCAGGACTACGCGGCCAACACCTGAAGAACCACTGGCAGGAAGGGGAGACGCGGGGGATGGGTAACGACATGGGCGCCAAACGGCGGGTCACGATCCGCGACGTCGCCGAACGGGCCGGCGTGTCCATGGCCACCGCGTCCCGTGCGCTCAGCGGCAACCACCCGGTGCCCACGGCGACCAGGGCCCGTGTGCTGCGTGCCGCCCGCGACCTCGACTACGTCGCCAACGCGCATGCGCGGGCGCTGGTGGGCGGCGGCCGGAAGATGGCCGCGGTCGTCGTCCGCCAGGTCACCAGCCCGTTCTACGCCCAGGTCGCCGAGGGCGTGGAGGCGGAGGCCGCCGACCGGGGCTGGCTGTGCGTGGTCGGCGCGACCGGCGGGGATCCGCAGCGCGAGATGGAGTTCGTGCAGCTGATGCGGGAGGAGGGGGCACGGCTGGTGATCCTGGTCGGCGGCGTCGTCGAGGACGACGCGTATCGCTCGCGCGTCGCTCACTATGCGCAGGCGCTGGACTCCTCCGGGGGCCGGCTCGTGCTGTGTGGGCGACCGGCGCCGGATCCTGATATTCCGGCGCTGGTCGTCGAGTTCGACAACGAGGCGGGGGCGCGGGCGATCACCGGGTACCTGCTGTCCGCCGGGCACCGGCGGATCGTGTTCCTCGGTGGACTGCCCGGCAACACGGCACTCGACGCCCGCGTCGCCGGGTATCGGGCGGCGCTCGCCGAGCATGGGCTGCCGCGGAGCGCCGGCCGCGTGGTCGACTGTGGGCTCGGGCGTGCGGCCGGGCTGCGTGCGATGACCGAACTGCTCAAGGAGACGCGGGAGTTCACGGCCGTGTTCGCGGGGGACGACATGGTCGCTGCGGGGGCGCTCCGCGCGATTGCCGACGCTGGGCTGAGCGTTCCCGATGACATCTCTGTTGTCGGGTACAACGACATTCCGCTGGCCGAGGATTTCAATCCGCCGCTCACCACGGTGCGTACTCCTGCGGAGGAGCTTGGTCGTGCCGCCGTGCGTATCGCTTTGCGTGATCCCGAGCAATCCGGTGGGAATCACCATCTGCTCGGTACGCACATCGTTGTGCGCCGTAGCGTCGCTTCGCTGGGAGCGCCGTAGACGACTGCAGGTAGTTCGTGGCTGGTCGCGCAGTTCCCCGCGCCCCTTACGGGCGCTGTTCCCGCGCCTCTCAAGAAGCGGCGCCATCCGACTCAAGGAGGACCCAACCCCGTATGAGCGCCCCGTATGTGTCGCTCCCCGACCCTACGCGCCTGCCCGAACTCGACCCTCTCCTCTCGCCGATCACCGGCTGGACCCATGCCCACTGGGAGGCGGTCGCCGACCGGCTGCTCGACGGGCTGTTGCCGTATGCCTCGCCGGGGTTCGCGCAGTACCGGCTGCCGGGGCCGGCCAGCCATTCCGGGCCCTGGTCGGACGGGCTGGAGGGCTATGCGCGTTCCTTCTTGCTTGCCGCGTTCCGCATCGCGGGCTCGGGCGGACGAGTCGGTCCCGGACTGATCGAGCGGTACGCCACCGGACTCGCCGCCGGCACCGACCCGCACGACGGGGAACACTGGCCGCCCATCACCGACCGAGCCCAGCCGATGGTCGAGGCCGCCTCCATCGCCATCGCCCTGCACGAGTCCCGCCCCTGGCTGTGGGACCACCTCGACGACCGTGTGCGCGAGCAGGTCACCGACTGGCTCGGCGGTTTTGTCGGCGCCCGTGCCAACGACTCCAACTGGCGGCTGTTCCAGGTCATCACCGAGGAGTTCCTCGCGTCCGTCGGTGCCCCGCACAGTCGGGCCGAGATCGACGCCGGGCTCGCCCGCCTCGACGACTGGTACCGGGGTGACGGCTGGTACACCGACGGCGACGGCCGGAAGTTCGACTACTACAACGCCTGGGCGCTGCATCTGTATCCGGTGCTGTGGGCGCGGATCGCGGGCCCGCGGGCGGACCCGGAGACGGTGGCCCGGCATCGCGCGCGCCTGCGCGAATTCCTCGCCGTCCACCAGCACTTCTTCGGCTCCGACGGGGCCCCGGTCCACCAGGGCCGCTCTCTCACCTACCGCTTCGCCACCACCGCCCCCCTGTGGGCGGGCGCGCTCGCCGACGCCACGCCGCTGCCGCCGGGCCGCACCCGTCGCCTCGCCTCGGGCGCGCTGAAGCACTTCGCCGAGCGCGGGGCGCCGGACGAGCGGGGCCTGCTCACGCTGGGCTGGTACCGACCGTTCCTCGGCGTGACCCAGCGGTACTCCGGCCCCGCCTCCCCGTACTGGGCGAGCAAGGCCTTCCTCGGTCTGCTCCTGCCTGCGGACCACCCCGTGTGGACGGCGCCCGAGGAACCGGCCCCCGTGGACACCACGGACGTGTGCCTGGCCCTGCCCGCACCGGGCTGGCTGCTGCACTCCACCGCGGCCGACGGGATCGTACGGCTGGTCAACCACGGCAGTGACCGGCTGCCGCCCCCGCCCGCCACGGCCGAGGACAGCCCGCACTACGCGAGGCTCGCCTACTCCAGCGCCACGGCCCCCGAGACACCGGGCCCCGACAACCACATCGCCGTCCTGTCCGCGGACAGCACACCGTCTCCGCGCGGCCGTATCCACCCCCTCGGTGCCGAGGGCCGCCGCGCCGCCTCCTGGCAGGCCGGCGGCGGCCATCGCATCGAGACGGTCAGCGTGGTGAACGGCCCGTGGGAGGTGCGGGTGCACCGTCTCGACGTACCGCCCGACGCGCCGGTGCGCGAGGGCGGTTGGTCCGTGGCCGACGACACCGCGCCGCCGGTCGCCCGCACCGGGCCCGGCTGGGCGCTGGCCCGCCGCGCCGACGGTCTGACCAGCGCGATCGTCGGGCTGTACGGCTGGAGCGGTGCCGACGGCACGGTCGCGCAGGCCGTCGGGACCAATGCCTGCGGACACCACTCGGCGACGCCTGTTCTTCAGCGGCCCGACGGCGCCGGCCTGTTGGTCACCCTCGTGATGCTCAGCGCCGATCCGCACGCTCTGCGCACAGGCGCCGGCGCGACGGTCGACGCCGACGGAACCGTGGAGATCCGCTTCCCGGACGGCACCCGGGAGCGAGTGCCCCCGCTCAGCGGTCCGCCCGGGTCACCGCCTGCTCCAGCGCCCGGAGGAACGAGCTGACCGTCGCCCGGTCCCGGACCGCCAGCCGCAGCCACTCCTCGCCCAGCCCGGGGAAGGTGTCCCCGCGCCGCACCGCGTACCCGAGGTCGCGCAGGTGCCGGCGTACGACGGCGGCCCGCGGCAGCCGTACGAGGACGAAGGGCCCCTCGGCGGGCTGCACGACCTGCAGTCCGGCGATCCCGGAGAGCCCCGCCACGAGGTGGGCCCGGTCCGCGGCGATGCGGTGCGCGGCGTGTGCGGCCTCCGCCAGGGCCTGCGGTCCCACGCACGCCTCTGCGGCGGCCAGCGCCGGCGTGGACACGGGCCACAGCGGCTGGGCGCGTTCGAGGCCGGCGATGGTCTCCGGGGACGCCAGCACGTATCCGATGCGCAGCCCGGCCAGCCCCCAGGTCTTCGTCAGGCTGCGCAGGACCACGAGCCCGGGAACGTCCGTCCGCCCGGCCAGCGCCTCCCGCTCACCCGGCACGGCGTCCATGAACGCCTCGTCGACCACCAACGTCCGCCCGGGACGGGCCAGTCGGGCGATGGCGTCGGCCGGGTGCAGCACCGACGTCGGGTTGGTCGGGTTGCCGATCACGACCAGGTCGGCGTCCTCGGGCACCGCCCCCGGATCCAGCCGGAAGCCGTCCTCCTCGCGCAGCAGCACCCGGTCGACGGTGTGGCCCGCATCCCGCAGCGCCGCCTCCGGCTCCGTGAACTGCGGGTGCACGACGACCGGCTGACTGACCTTCAGGGCCCGGGCGAGCAGCACGAAGGCCTCCGCCGCGCCCGCCGTCAGCAGCACCCGGTCCGGTGCGAGACCGTGCCGGGCCGCCACCGCAGCCCGAGCGGAACGCCCGTCCGGGTAGGCCGCCAGCCCGCCGAGCGACCCGGCGATCACCTCCCGCAGCCACGCGGGCGGTGTGCCGGCGCGCACGTTGACCGCCAGGTCGACCAGTGACCGTCCCTCGTCCCGGACCTCGGCGTCCCCGTGGTGCCGCAGGTCGTGCGCGTCGCCCTCAGTGCGCATGGGAGTGGGCGTGCCCGCCGTGGTGGTGGCCGTGATGGTGGTGACCGTCGTCGTCGGGGTGGTAGTGCGGCTGCTGCGGCAGCCCCACCTTGTCCTCGAAGCCGGGCAGCGCGATCCGGTACACGCACGAGTCGCAGTTCATCCGCAGATCCCCCTGCACCGCCTCCTCGTACCGCTCCATCACCAGGTCCAGCAGCTCCGGCTCCGGCCCGATGACGTCCGCCGAGCGCACCTCGACCTCCGGGTGCGCGGCCGCCCAGCCCTCCGCCTGCATCTGCACCCGGTCCGGCAGGATGCCGGTGAACAGGAAGTACGGCAGCACGACGATCCGCCTGGCCCCCAGCCGCACACACCGGTCCAGCCCGCTCGGCACGTCCGGCGCCGCCAGCGACACGAACGCCGTCTCGACCCCGGCGTACCCGCGCCCCTCCCACAGCAGCCGCGCGGCCTTGTGCACCTCGGCGTTCGCGTCCGGGTCCGTCGACCCCCGGCCGACCAGCAGCACGGTCACGTCGGCCCGGTCCCGCGGGCTGCGCCCGGAGGTCCCCAGCGCCTCGTCCAGCCGCCGCTCCAGGACGCTCAGCAGCGCCGGGTGCGGGCCCAGCGGACGCCCGTAGGAGTACGAGATCCCCGGGTGCCGTTCCTTCTCGCGGGCCAGCGCCGCCGGGATGTCCCCCTTGGCGTGGCCGGCGGACACCAGCATCAGCGGAACGGCGGCGAACCGCCGTACCCCGCGCTCCACCAGTTCGGTCACGGCATCGCCCAGCGGGGGCGGGGACAGCTCGATGAAGCCGCCCGCGACGGGCAGGTCGGGGTGGCGGCGGCCCAGCTCCCGTACGAAGTCGCGGAACGCCTCGGCCCCGGCGTCGTCCCGGGTGCCGTGACCGGCGATGAGCAGGGCGGGCGGCGGGGTGGTCACAGGGTCTCCTTCGGAGTGGGCATGATCTGCCGTCGGCTGACAGGTCTCGGGCGTGTTCTGGTGTGCGTAGGTGAGCCCGTCGACGACGGTGCGCGGGCCTTGGAGGGAACGAGAGTTCTTGTGTCGAATGCGTGACCTCTGAGGGAAGCGCTCGTTGGGGTGTGATGACGGCATTTTCGGGATCCTGCGGGGGATGGGACATGGGTGGGCTGCGCGAGGTGGCGGCGCCGTTCGTGGTGCCCGGCCCGTCCGGGGTTACGATCCGTGCCGGCCTCAAGGGCCTGTCCGGGCAGGACGCGAAGGTCCTGTGCCTGGTCGGTGACCTGCTCGGCTCCCTGGCCTCCCGGGACCTGAAGGACCGCTGCGCGGCCGGACTCGACCATGACAATGACCAGTGGGCGCGGCGCAAGCGGGTATTGACCGAGGAGTCCTCTTCCCGCTGGGCAGGGAGCATTACCAAAGCGACGCACGACCAATGGGCATTGGCCAGGCGCAGCCAGCTGGCCCGCATCCAGATGCTGCAGGCAGGTGTCGACATGGTCAGGCGTCGGCTGTCGCTGCCGATCGGAGCCAAGGGCTCCCAGGGTTTGCCTGGCGGTTATCGCTCCCAGGCGGAGTGGTTTACCAAATCCCGGCGCCTGCACCTGCTGGAGGACCGGCTGAAGCAGGAACGGGCCGATTACGAGGCCGGACGTGTGCGGGTGGCACGCGGCGGCAAGAAGCTGCTGCGCATGCGGCACCATCTGGAAGCCGCCCAGTTGACCGAGGAACAGTGGCGGCGCCAGTGGCAGGCCGAGCGCCGATTCCTTCAGGCGGACGGCGAGTCGGGGAGGCGGTTCGGGAACGAGACGATCCGTGTCACCCCGGATGGTGAGGTGACCATCAAGCTTCCGGCGCAGCTGGCCGCCCTGGCGAATGCGCCCAACGGCCGGTACGTGCTTGCCTGCCGGATCGGCTTCCGGCACCGGGGCGAGCAGTGGACCGACCGCATCACCGCGAACCGCGCCGTGGCTTACCGCATTCACTACGACGTGGGTCTTGACCGCTGGTACCTGACGGCTTCCTGGCAGACCCCGTCGGTGAGGATCGTGACGTTGGAGGCTGCCAGGACTGCCGGGCTGATCGGCGTGGACACCAACGCCGACCATCTCGCTGCCTGGCGCCTGGACGCCCACGGCAACCCGGTCGGCGAACCTCGCAGGTTCGACTACGACCTGACCGGCGAGGCACCGCATCGCGACGCCCAGGTGCGGCATGCCCTCATCCGCCTGTTGCACTGGGCCAAGCGCCACGGCCTGTCCATCGCGATCGAGAACCTGGACTTCACCGCGGACAACACCCGCGAGAAGCACGGGCGGCAAAAGCGGTTCCGCCGACTGGTCTCCGGTCTGCCCACTGCAAAGCTGCGTAGCAGACTGGTGTCCATGGCCGCGGAGTTCGGCATCACTGTCGTGGCCGTCGATCCGGCCTACACGTCCCGCTGGGGCGCCCAGCACTGGAAGCACCCCCTGACCACGGAGACACGCAAGACCACCCGCCACGACACCGCCGCCGTGGCGATCGGAAGGCGCGCCCTGGGGTACCCGATCCGGCGACGGACGGCACCGCCCCCACAGCACCAGAGTGATGCTGTGGGGCATCGGACCGTCCAGGCCGCATCGAGTGTCCTGGGGCGTGAGGAAACCCGCCCCCGCATTCCCGGACCGCGGACACGATCCGTCGGCGCTGGATGCGGAGCGAAAGCGGGGGACCAGTGTGCCCACAACCGTTCGGGGCACGCGGCTGAGCATGAGCTCTGGCAACAGGACTCACTCCCGTTCAGTCTTTAGGAACGGTGGTACAGCAGGGCGTTGAGCGCGGCGGCGGCGACCGCCGACCCGCCCTTCTCGGACACGTTGCTCACGGCGGGCAGCCCGCTCTCGCGCAACGCGGCCTTGGACTCGGCCGCCCCGACGAAACCGACGGGCAGGCCGATGACGAGCGCCGGATCGGCGTCCAGCGTCAGCAGCTCCTCCAGGGCGGTCGGCGCACAGCCGATCACCCACAGCGCGCCGGGCCCGACCTGCTCGTACGCCAGCCGCATGGCGTGCGCGGAACGGGTCAGCCCGGGACCGGCCTTCGCGTCCTTCAGCTGGCAGACGGTCTCCCGGCGGGTGATGCCGGCGGCGACCATCTCGACGTCCACGACGACGGGCGCGCCGGCGTGCAGCGCGGCGTACGCCGTCTCCAACGCGGCCTCGTCCATGACGAGGTCGGTCGCGTAGTCGAGGTCGGCGGCGGAGTGGATGACCCGCTCCACCACCGCCCGGGTCAGCGGCGGGAAGTGCGAGGTGTCCAGACGGGCGCGCAGCCGCCGGAAGGACTCCTGCTCGATGGGATGGACCACACGGTTCACTGGGCGCCCTCCTGTGATGCCTGCCAGCGGTAGCCGCGCGGCGTCACCATGCGGCCTGCGATCTCGCGGGTCGCCGTGTTGCCCACCGTCACGACCGTCATCATGTCGACCGTCGCCGGGTCCAGCGCGCCCAGCGTGGTCAGCCGGCTCGACTCGTCCGCCCGCGACGCGTTGCGTACGACACCGACCGGCGTCGTCGGCTCCCGGTGCTCGGCGAGGATGCCGAGCGCCTTCGGCAGCTGCCAGTCGCGGCCCCGGCTGCGCGGGTTGTAGAACGTCACGACGATGTCCGCCTCGGCCGCGGCCCGCACCCGCCGCTCGATGACCTCCCAAGGCGTGTGCAGATCGGACAGACTGATCGAGACGTGGTCGTGGCCGAGCGGCGCCCCGAGGATCGCCCCGGCCGCCAGCGCCGCCGTCACGCCCGGCACGCCGACCACGTCGATGTCGTCGGACGCCTCGGCGAGCGCGGGGGAGGCCATGGCGTACACGCCCGCGTCCCCGCTGCCGATCAGCGCCACCGCCTGCCCCTTGCGGGCCTCGGCGACCGCCGTGCGCGCCCGCTCCTCCTCCGCGCCAAGACCGGACTCCAGGATCCGGGTGCCGGGCCGCAGCAGATCGCGGATCTGACCGACGTACTGGTCGAGCCCGACCAGCACCGACGCCCGCTCCAGCTCCGCCTTGGCGCGCGGGGTCAGCAGGTCCCGGGCGCCCGGCCCGAGCCCGACCACCGCGAGCCGGCCGCGCCCTGGCCGCCGTACGACGGCACAGGTCGCCATGGCGGGTCGGCCCGCCGACTTCCGCTTCGGTACGAGCAGTTCGCCCCCGCCGACCAGCGCGGCCGCCTCCGCTACCGACGGCGTGCCCACCGCGGCGAGCGGCGCGTCGGACGGGTTGGGGACCTCGACACGGGCCAGCTCCTCCGCGCCGTACGTCACCAGCGGCACCCCCAGCCGGGCGGCGGCCTCGACGATGCCGGGCTCCTCCGCCTTGGCTTCCACGGTGGCCAGCTCGGCGACGCTCGCCACCGACAGCTCCGCGTCCCGCAGAGCGCCCTCGATCACGTCAAGCACTTCTGCCACGGGCGCCCCCTTGGACGCGCCGACGCCCACCACCAGCGTCGGCGGACGCAGCACGACCTCCCGCGCGGCGGGCTCCACCGAACGGTCCGTCACCCGGATCGCGTACGGCCCGTCCTCGGCGACCGGCAGCGGCGGCAGCGACCACGCCACCTCCGCCCGCAGCGCCACCGGCTCCCCGTCGAGGAGCGCCCGCGACACGGCGGCGACATCGCCCTCCACCGGCAGCCCGAGCGTGTCCAGGCCCGCGATCCCGACGGCGTCGGTCGCCGTCGTCACCACCGGCTCGGCACCGAGCACCGAACCCACCTCGCGGGCCAGCTCGTTGGCGCCGCCGCCGTGCCCGCCGACCAGCGACACGGCGTACCGCCCGCCCTCGTCGACGCAGACCACGCCCGGGTCGGACGTCTTGTCGCCCAGCAGCGGCGCGACCAACCGGACGACCGCCCCGGTCGCCAGGAAGCACACCAACTGCCCGCACTCGGCGAACGCCCGCCGCACGGCGTCCCCCGCGGGTCCGTCGTACACACGCGTGCGGTCCGGCCACGCCGCGGCCAGCCGGTCCCGCGCCGCCGCCCCCGCCGCGGTGGCGGAAATGAGGCCGATCACTGGGTAACTCCTTCAGAACAGGCGGGACGCCGCACGCCCCACAGCAGAAATACGGGGTTGGTCGCCGCGAGCCGGGTCACGTCCCCCGGCAGCGGCGCGAGTCGGGACGACTGCAACAGCACCCCGTCGCAGGAGAACCCGGCGCTCGTCAGCGCCTCGCGCGCGGCCGGCACCCGGTCCAGCGCGGCCACGGCGACGACCACGGTGCGCCGGGCGCGCCGGGCGCACGCGGTGACGACGGCGGGCAGTTCGCGCCCCCCGCCGCCGACGAACACCGCGTCGGGGTCGTCGGCGAGGTCCGCCAGCGCGTCCGGCGCCGACCCGTGCACCACGTGCACGTCCACGCCGTGCGCGGCGGCGTTGGCGCGGATCCGCTCCACCCCGTCCGCCGCCTTCTCCACGGCGACGGCCGCCGCGCCGAGCCGCGCACACTCCACGGCCACCGAGCCGGAGCCCGCGCCCACGTCCCACACCAGGTCGCCGAGGCGGGGACCCAGCCGGGCCAGGGCCAGCGCCCGCACCTCGAACTTGGTGATCATCGAGTCGCGGTGGGCGAACCCGGCCTCGTCCAGCGCCCATCCGGGGGGAGCGGCGGGAGGCCCGGCAACCGTCCGTACAGCGCCGAGCGCACGCGTCTCGTCCAGGCACAGCACGACACTCACGGCCGTACCCCAGTCACGCGCCGCGGCCTCGGCGGGCGTCACCCGCTCCACGCGCTCCCGCTCCGGATCGCCCAGCGCGGACGCGACGACCAGGACGCGCTCACTGTGCAGCAGCGCGACCCCCAACTCGGCCGGACCGGCGCCGGGCCCCGTCAGCACGGCGACCTTCGGCCGGGCCCGGCACACGTTCACCGCCGTCCGAAGTTCCCGCCCGTGCGCGCTGACCACCACGGCGTCGTCCCAGGGCAGCCCGATCCGCGCGAAGGCGGCGGCGACGGACGAGACGCCGGGCCGCACGTCCAGCCGCTCCGCCCCGAACCGCTCCGCAAGCGCCCGTACGATCCCGAAGAACCCCGGATCCCCGGAGGCCAGCACGACCACCGGCCGGTCCTTGGCGACGTACTCCTCGATGGTGTCCAGCGCGGGCGCCAGCGGCCCGAGCACGATCCGCTCGGCGCCCTCCGGCAGCCGTACGGCGCCCAGATGCCGTCGCCCGCCCACGACGAGCTCCGCCCCGGCGGCCACGTCGTCCGCGAGCGCGGCCCCCGTCCCCGTACCGACTACGGTGATCACGTGCTCGCACCCCGCTCGCGCAGCGCCCGGCGGGCCTCAGGGTCGGCCTTGCGGTAGCCGTGGAAGTGACCGGGGTGGTACAGGTGCGAGCGGGTGCCGTGCGCGTCGAGGGCCGGACCGACCAGGAAGAGGGTGTGCTTCCAGAGCTTGTGCTCCTTGACCGTCTCCTCCAGCGTGCCGATCGTGCACTTCACGACCAGCTCCTCCGGCCACGTCGCCTGGTAGGCGACGACGACCGGGGTGGTCGTGGGATAGCCGCCCTCCAGCAGCTCCCGCACCAGCTGCCCGCTGCGGGCCGCCGACAGGAAGACCGCCATGGTCGTGCCGTGCTTGGCGAACTCGCGCACCTCCTCCCCGGGCGGCATCGGCGTCTTGCCGCCGCCGAGCCGGGTGAGGACGACCGACTGCGCCACCTCCGGGATGGTCAGCTCCCGCTGCGCGAGCGCGGCCACCGCCGAGAACGACGACACACCGGGTACGACCTCGGTCGCGATACCGACCTCGGCGCACCGGTCGAGCTGCTCCTGCGTGCCGCCCCACAGCGCCGGGTCGCCGGAGTGGATGCGGGCCACCTGCAGGCCCTCGGCGTGCGCGCGCTCGTACACGGCGACCACGTCCTCCAGCGACATCGTCGCCGAGTCGAGGATCTCCGCGCCCTCCCGGGCGTGCTCGAGGACCTCCGCCTGCACCAGGCTCGCCGCCCAGATCACGACATCGGCCTCGGCGATGGCGCGCGCGGCACGGAACGTCAGCAGATCGGCGGCGCCGGGGCCGGCACCGACGAAGGTCACCTTGCCGGTGGGGGCATCGGCCATGGGAAATCGGTCCTCTCCTACAAGTCCTACGAGTACTGCGGCTGGTGACGCCATCGGGGTCCCCTCGAGCGAGGGGAGTGCGCACACGCCCGTCGATCCGATAGCAAGGGCGCATGGCTGTCTTCGTCGCGCTCGGCGCGTTCCTGATGACGCTGGCGGGCGGCTGGACGGCCCTGCGCGTCACCGCCCGCCGGCACCTGGTGCTGGGCCTGGCCGGCGGCCTGATGCTGGGCGTCGTCGGCCTGGACGTGCTGCCGGAGGCACTGGCGGCGGCGGACACCGAGCTCTACGGCGTACCGGCCGCCCTGCTCCTCTTCGTGGCCGGCTTCCTGCTGGCCCATCTGGTGCAACGCCTGCTCGCTGCCCGCCGCGCCGACCGCACCCCGGAGGTGGGCCTGACGGCGGCGGCCGCGCTGATCGGGCACAGCGCGATGGACGGCGTGGCGATCGGCGCCGCCTTCCAGGTCGGCGGCGGCATGGGCGTGGCCGTGGCGCTCGCGGTGATCGCCCACGACTTCGCGGACGGCTTCAACACGTACACCCTCACCCGCCTGTACGGGAACGCCCGCCGCAGGGCGCTGACGATGCTGTTCGCCGCCGCGGCCGCACCGGTCGCCGGCGCGGCCTCGACCCTGCTCTTCGCCATCCCGGAGCCGCTGCTCGGCGCCTACCTCGGCTTCTTCGGCGGCGCACTGCTCTACCTCGCCGCCGCCGAGATCCTGCCCGAGGCCCACCACGAACACCCCGCCCGCTCCACGCTGCTGTGCACGGTCGCGGGGGCGGCGTTCATCTGGCTGGTGGTGGGCATCGCGGAGTGAGCCCTCAAGGTTCACAACTTGCCGCCCCGCCCGCCCTCGCGCCGCGCGGGCGCGATGAGCGTCGAGAGATACGGCAGCGCAGTCCCGTCCAGCTCGCCGGCCGGCCGGACGGACTCCTCCGGCAGCCCCAGCGCCGACCCCCACACCGCCCCGTCGAGCCGCCCGCTCTCCCGCAACGCCTCCGCGACCTCGGCCGCCTGCCGCCCGAACTTGTAGGCGACGACGGTCCCGGGCCCGTTCAGCGCCTCCTTGAGCACGGCGGCCCCGGCGGTCACCGGCACCAGCGTCAGCGGCTCGGTCCCCTCCGTCAGCACGGCACCCGAGCGCGCCGCGAGATCCTGCATGGCGGTGATGCCGGGCACGGTCTCGACGACGGTCCCCGGGACCAGCTCGGCGATGGTCTGCGCGAGATAGGTGAACGTGGAGTACACGTTCGGGTCCCCGATCGTCGCGAAGGCCACGGAGGCATGCCGGGTGAGCAACCCGGCGACCCGCTCACCCGCCGCGTCCCAGGCGGCCTCGCGCCGCGCCCGGTCGCTGCGCTCGTTCAGCGCGAACACCACCCGCAGCACCTTCTCCTCGGGCACGTAGTGCAGCACGGTCGCCTCGGCGCGCCCGCGCTCACCGGTGTCCATGACCGGGACGACGACCACGTCGGCGGCGCGCAGCGCGTTGACGCCTTTGACGGTCACCAGCTCCGGGTCGCCGGGACCGACCCCGACTCCGATCAGCCTGCTGCTCATGACGTCCGGCACCTCTCCACGAACCGACGGGCCGCACCGGGCGCGGACGCCCAGTGCGTGTGCAGATAACTCGCGTGCACACCGCGCTGTACGAAGCCTTCGACGCGCCGCTCGGGCGCCCGCATCCCCCAGGCAGGGGCGGTACCGGACCCGGGCTCGACCACGGTCCGATGAAACTCGTGCCCACGCATCCGCGTCCCGGCCCCGGCGAGCACGCTGTCACTGACGGCGACGGCGTCCCGGTAGCCGAGCGTGAGCCGCTCCGACATCCGCGCCTCCGCATCGAGCGCGCCGCACATGGGCAGCCCGTCCAACTCCCGGCACAGATACAGCAGCCCGGCACACTCGGCAGCGACAGGCGCACCCGCGAGCGCAAGCTCGCCAATGGCTTTACGAAGCGGCTCGTTGGCGGACAACTCGGCGGCATACACCTCGGGAAACCCACCCCCGATGACCAACCCGCGTGTTCCTTCGGGCAGTTGCTCATCACGAAGCGGATCAAAGGCCACGACGTCGGCCCCGGCAGCGGCCAGCAGCTCACTGTGCTCGGCATAGGAAAACGTGAAGGCCTCCCCACCGGCAACAGCAACAACCAGCCCGTCTGGGGGTACCCCCTCTGGGGGAGTTTGAGGACGAGGCCCTTCGGGCCGATAGGGGGGTCTGGGGGCGCAGCCCCCAGGGTCGGGAACGGGAAGGAGCGGCGGGGGCGAGGAACCCAAGGCCTCAGCCGCATCCCAAGCCGCACCCGACAACGCTCCCGCACTCCGCGCCAACCCCAACAGCGCCTCGAGATCGCACCCACGCTCGACCTGCGCGGCCATCGCCGCCACAGCATCCACGGCCTCCGCCCGCCGCTCGGCGACCGGCACCAACCCCAGATGCCGCGACGGCGTGTCCACCCGAACCACCCGCCGCAGCACGCCGAGCACCGGCACCCCGGCCGAGTCCAGAGCATCCCGCAGCAGCAGCTCATGCCGATCGGAGCCGACCTTGTTCAGAATCACACCCCCGACCCGCACCTCCGGATCCCAGGAAGCGAACCCGTGCACCAGCGCCGCCACGGACCGGGACTGCGACGAGGCGTCGACCACGAGCACCACCGGCGCCCGCAACAGCTTCGCCACATGAGCGGTGGACGCCAGCTCACCCTCCCCCGCGGCCCCGTCGTACAACCCCATCACCCCCTCCACGACGGCGATGTCGCACCCACGCGCCCCATGCAGGAACAACGGCCCGATCAACTCCGGCCCGCACAGATACGCGTCGAGATTCCGCCCCACCCGCCCGGTCGCGAGCGCGTGATACCCGGGGTCGATGTAGTCCGGCCCCACCTTGTGCGGGGACACGGCGAGCCCCCGCGCGGCGAACGCGGCCATCAACCCCGTGGCGACGGTGGTCTTGCCGCTGCCGGACGACGGCGCGGCGATGACCAACCGGGGCACAGAAGTCACCACTCGATGCCCCTCTGGCCCTTCTGCCCGACGTCCATGGGATGCTTGACCTTGGACATGTCGGTGACGAGGTCGGCGACGTCGACCAGCTTCTCGGGCGCGTTCCGCCCGGTGATGACGACATGCTGGGTGCCCGGCCGGTCCCGCAGCACGGACACGACCTCGTCGGTGTCGACCCAGCCCCAGTGCATCGGATATGCGAACTCGTCCAGCACGTACAGCCGGTACGTCTCGGCGGCCAGGTCCCGCTTGACCTGCTCCCAGCCCTCCCGGGCCTTCTCCTCGTTGTCCATCTGGTCGTCGCGCTGCACCCACGACCACCCCTCGCCCATCTTGTGCCAGGCGACGGACCCGCCTTCCCCGGAGTCCCCGAGCACCCGCAGTGCCCGCTCCTCGCCGACCTTCCACTTGGCCGACTTCACGAACTGGAACACCCCGATCGGCCACCCCTGGTTCCAGGCGCGCAGCGCCAGCCCGAAAGCGGCGGTGGACTTGCCCTTCCCCACGCCCGTGTGCACGACGACGAGCGGCCGGTTCCGTCGCTGACGAGTCGTCAGCCCGTCGTCCGGTACGACACTCGGCTGTCCCTGCGGCATTACGCGGCCCTCCTGTTGCCCTGAACTTCCCTGACCAGCCCGGCGATCGAGTCCGCCCGCAGCTCGTCCAGCGTCACCGCCGTACCGCCCAGCTCACCCGCGAGCCGCCCGGCGAGCCCCAGCCGCACGGGCCCCGACTCGCAGTCCACGACGACCGACGCGACCTGCTCGGCCGCGAACAGCCCGGCCGCACGCGACGCCAACGCCAGCGGTTCGGGGCCACCGGTCGCCCGCCCGTCGGTCACCACCATGACGAGGGCCCGCCGCGCCGGATCCCGCAGCCGCTCCACCCGCAGCACCTCGTGTGCCTTGAGCAACCCGGCCGCGAGCGGCGTACGCCCACCCGTCGGCAGCGACTCGAGCCGGGCCGCCGCCGCGTCCACCGACGAGGTCGGCGGCAGCGCGAGGTCGGCCGCCGACCCGCGGAAGGTCACCAGCCCCACCTTGTCCCGCCGCTGGTAGGCATCGAGGAGCAGCGACAGCACGGCCCCCTTCACGGCGCCCATCCGCTGCCGCGCCGCCATCGACCCGGAGGCGTCGACCACGAACAGCACGAGGTTCCCCTCACGCCCCTCCCGTGTCGCCTGCCGCAGATCGTCCCGGCGCACCACGAGCCCCGGCCCGGACCGCCCCCGCGCCCGCTGATACGGCGCCGCGGCCTGCACCGTCGCCGCCAGATGCAGCTTGGTGAGCGCCCCGCGCGGTCGTCGGGCCCCCGTGGTCCGCCCGTGCTCGGTCCGCGCCCGCGAGCGCCGCCCGGCGGCCCCTTCGCCGATCCCGGGCACACTCAGCACCTTGGTACGGAACGGTTCGGCGGCCCGTACGGCGGACTGTTCGCCACCGCCCGACGGCCCGCCGCCCTCACCGGACTCCGGCCGGGCGCCCGTGTCACCGCCCTGCGGACCGGCGTCCGGAGCCGGCTGCCCGCCGCCGCCCCCGCCCGGCCCGCTGTCATCGGGATCGGAGTCGTCGTCGCCGGAGAACTCCT
The DNA here is from genome assembly GCF_042672405.1 of Streptomyces sp. NPDC127197. Classification (NCBI taxonomy): domain Bacteria; kingdom Bacillati; phylum Actinomycetota; class Actinomycetes; order Kitasatosporales; family Streptomycetaceae; genus Streptomyces; species Streptomyces sp. NPDC127197. The sequence goes on from NZ_JBHXVG010000026.1 coordinate 29,069, forward strand.
CCAGCGTCTCGTCGAGCTTGTCCTCGTCGAGCCCCGGCGCATCGAAGGGATTCCGCCTGCGCCGGTGCGGCAGCGCGAGCAGCGCCGCCTGCCGCACATCCTCCGCCAGCACATCGGTCCGCCCGGCCCACGCCGCCAGCGCGGTAGCGGTCCGCGCCATCACGATGTCGGCCCGCATGCCGTCCACCTCGAAGGCGGCACAGGTCGCCGCGATCTGCCGCAGCGCCCCGTCGCCGAGCCGCACGGAGGGCAGCAGCTCACGCGCGGCCACGATCCGCGCCCGTACGGCGGTCTCCTCGTCCGCCCACCGGGCGGCGAAACCGGCCGGATCGTCGTCGTAGGCGAGCCGCCGCCTGACGACCTCCACCCGCTGGTCCGGCTCCCGTGAGGCCGCGACCTCGACGGTCAGCCCGAACCGGTCGAGCAACTGCGGCCGCAGCTCGCCCTCTTCGGGGTTCATGGTGCCGACGAGCAGGAACCGTGCGGCATGCCGTACGGAGACACCCTCGCGCTCGACGTACGACGCGCCCATCGCCGCCGCGTCCAGCAGCAGGTCGACCAGGTGGTCGTGGAGCAGGTTGACCTCGTCGACGTACAGGATCCCGCGGTGTGCGTCGGCGAGCAGGCCGGGCTCGAAGGCCTTCACGCCCTCGGCGAGCGCCCGCTCGATGTCCAGGGCGCCGACCAGCCGGTCCTCGGAGGCGCCGACGGGCAGTTCGACCATGCGCGCCGGCCGCGACACGCCCGGCCCGGACTCGTGCGGCCCGTCCGGGCACGACGGGTCGGCAGCCGCGGGGTCGCAGGAGAAACGGCACCCGGCGACCACGGGCACCTGAGGCAGCAGCGCCGACAGCGCGCGCACCGCCGTCGACTTGGCGGTGCCCTTCTCGCCGCGCACGAGCACGCCGCCGACCGCCGGGGACACGGCGTTCAGCAGCAGCGCGAGCCGCAGATCGTCCTGGCCGACGACGGCCGTGAACGGAAACGGGGTGGTCACTTGTCCTCGCCCTCCAGGTCGCCTTCGAGCTCCAGGTAGGTGGCGCGCAGCCGCTCCAGGGTGTCCGCGTCCGGCTCGGCCCACAGCCCACGGTCGGCGGCCTCCAGCAGCCGCTCGGTGATGCCGCGCAGCGCCCACGGGTTGGACTTCTTCATGAAGTCCCGGTTCTCCGGGTCGAAGACGTACTCGGCGCTGAGCTTCTCGTACATCCAGTCGTCGACGACCCCGGCGGTGGCGTCGTAGCCGAAGAGGTAGTCGACGGTCGCCGCCATCTCGAAGGCGCCCTTGTAGCCGTGCCGCCGCATCGCCGCCATCCAGCGCGGGTTGACCACCCGGGCCCGGAAGACGCGGTGGGTCTCCTCGCCCAGGGTGCGGGTCTTCACCTGGTCGGGGGTGGCGGAGTCGCCGACGTACGCCTCGGGACTCGCGCCCGTCAGGTGGCGGACCATGGCGACCATGCCGCCGTGGTACTGGAAGTAGTCGTCGGCGTCGACGAGGTCGTGCTCACGCGTGTCGACGTTCTTCGCGGCCACGGCGATCCGCCTGAACGCCGTCTCCATGTCCCCGCGCGCCGCCCGCCCGTCGAGCCCGCGCCCGTACGCGTAGCCGCCCCACACCGCGTACACCTCGGCGAGGTCGGCGTCCGAGCGCCAGTTGCGGGCGTCGATGAGGGGGAGCAACCCCGCCCCATAGGCCCCCGGCTTCGACCCGAAGACACGGGCGGTCGCGCGCCGCCGGTCACCGTGCTCGGCGGTGTCCTCGTCGGCGTGGGCGCGGACGTAGTTCCGGTCGGCGGGCTCGTCCAGCTCGGCCACCGCCCGTACCGCGTCGTCGATGAGCCCGACGACATGCGGGAACGCGTCCCGGAAGAAGCCGGAGATGCGGACCGTGACGTCGATGCGGGGACGGCCGAGCTCGGCCAGTGGGACGATCTTGAAACCGGTGACGCGTCTCGACGCGTCGTCCCACACCGGGCGGCAGCCCAGCAGCGCGAGGATCTCGGCGATGTCGTCGCCCTGGGTGCGCATGGCGGACGTGCCCCAGACCGTCAGGCCGACGGACTTCGGGTACTCGCCGGTGTCCTGCAGATACCGCTGCACGAGCGAGTCGGCGAGTGACTGGCCGACCTCCCAGCTGAGCCTGGACGGAATGGCCTTGGGGTCGACCGAGTAGAAATTGCGGCCGGTCGGCAGGACGTTGACGAGCCCACGGGTGGGGGAGCCCGACGGGCCCGCCGGGACGTAACCGCCGTCGAGGGCCTTGAGGATGTGACCGATCTCGTCGGTGGTACGGGCGAGCCGGGGGACGACCTCGGTACAGGCGAACTCCACCACCGAGACGGCATCCGGGAGTTCGGTGCCGAGCACCTCCCGTACGAGAGCGGTGCTCTCGGAAGCCGCCCAGTCGCGGGACTCCATCCCCTCCGCGATCCGCCGGCACAGCTGCTCCAGCAGGTCGATCGCGTCGGCGGCCGTACGGGACGGCCCCTCGACCAGATCCGTCAGTTCGACCGGAACCTTCACCGGAGCCCCCGGCTCGGCGAGCAACTCCTTCTCGACCAGGCCGAAGTGGAGCGCGAGCGAGGCCCGCAGCCCCGGCAGCGCGTTCGCCTGCCCGCCCCACACCTGCGAGGCGCGCAGCACGGCGAGCACGAGGTTGACGCGCGGTTCGCCCACCGGCCCACCGCCGAGGATGTGCAGTCCGTCCCGGATCTGCACGTCCTTGATCTCGCACAGATAGCCGTCGATGTGCATGACGAACTCGTCGAACTCTTCGTCGTCCGGCTGCTCGTCGACATGCAGGTCGTGGTGCAGCTCGGCCGCCTTGACCAGCGTCCAGATCTGGGCGCGTACGGCCGGGGCTTTGGTCGGGTCCAGGTCGGAGACGAGCGCGTACTCGTCGAGCAGCTGCTCCAGCTTGGCCAGGTCGCCGTACGTGTCGGCCCGCGCCATCGGCGGCACGAGATGGTCGACGACGGTGGCGTGGCCGCGGCGCTTGGCCTGGGTGCCCTCGCCGGGGTCGTTGACGATGAACGGGTAGATCAACGGCAGATCCCCGAGGACCGCGTCCGGCGCGCACCCGCCGCTGAGCCCGAGCCCCTTGCCCGGCAGCCACTCCATCGTGCCGTGCTTGCCCATGTGCACGATCGCGTCGGCCTGGAAGGTGTTCTCCAGCCAGCGGTAGGCCGCCATGTAGTGGTGGGACGGCGGCATGTCGGGGTCGTGGTAGATGGCGATCGGGTTCTCGCCGAAGCCGCGCGGCGGCTGGATCATGACGACGACGTTCCCGAACTGGAGCGAGGCGAGGACGATGTCGTCCCCGTCGACGTACAGTGAACCCGGCGGCTCGCCCCACGCCTCCAGCATCCCGTCCCTGAGCTCCGGGTCGAGCTTGTCGAACCACGCCCGGTAGTCGGCCAGTGGCACGCGCGCGGGCGCGGCGGCCAGCTGATCCTCGGTCAGCCACTCGACGTCGTGCCCGCCGGCTTCGATGAGCCGGTGAATCAACTCGTCGCCGCCCGCGGGGTATTCGGTGAGGCCGTACCCGGCGTCCCGCAGCGCGTCCAGGACTCGTACCGCCGACGCGGGCGTGTCGAGGCCGACGGCGTTGCCGACGCGCGAGTGCTTGGTCGGGTACGCGGTGAAGACGAGCGCGAGCTTCTTCTCGGCGTTCGGCTTGTGCTTCAACCGCGCGTGCCGTACGGCGATTCCGGCGACGCGCCCGGCCCGCTCCGGGTCGGCGACGTACACGGGCACGTCGTCCGGGCCCTGCTCCTTGAAGGAGAAGGGGACGGTGACGATCCGCCCGTCGAACTCCGGGATCGCGACCTGCATCGCCGCGTCCATGGGGGAGAGGGCGGCGTCGGACTCGTCCCAGGCGGCCCGCGAGGAGGTGAGGCAAAGACCTTGCAGCACAGGGACGTCGAGCTCGGCGAGCCTGCCGACGTCCCACGACTCCTCGTCGCCGCCCGCCGACGCCTGCGAGGCGTGCGTGCCGCCGGCCGCGAGGACGGTGGCGACCAGGGCGTCGGCCTTCGACAGCAGCTCGTACAGCTCCGCGTCCGCACCGCGCAGCGAACCGCAGTACACGGGAAGGGCGTTGGCGCCCCGCGCCTCGATGGCGTCGCACAGGGTGTCCACGAAGGCGGTGTTGCCGCTCAGCTCATGGGCCCGGTAGAAGAGCACGCCGACGGTGGGACGGCCGTCGACGAAGGGACGCTCGCCGTGGACGCCGTACTCCGGCATCTTCTGCGGCTCGACGAACCCCTCGCCCGTCAGCAGCACGGTGTCGGAGAGGAACCGGGCGAGTTCGGTGAGGTTGGCGGGCCCGCCCTCGACCAGATACTTGAGCGCTTCGGCCACCACTCCGGCCGGGACGGACGACTCGGCCATCAGCTCCGCGTCCGGTACGGCCTCGCCGCCCAGCAGCACGGTCGGGATGCCCGAGGCCTTGAGCTCGGCGAGCCCGTCCTCCCAGGCCCGCTTGCCGCCCAGCAGTCGTACGACGGCGATGTCGGCGCCGTCGAGGAGCCCGGGCAGATCCTGTTCCACATCCACCCGGGTCGGATTGCCGATCCGGTACGAGGCACCGGAAGCGGCCCTGGCCGCCAGCAGATCGGTGTCGGCGGTCGACAACAACAACACAGTGCTCATGCGGGCGCTCCCGGTGGAATGAAAGGCAGTCCTTGCGGCGCGCCCGACTCGATGAGCCGCCACAGCGCGTCCGTGTCCGCGTGCTGTTCGATCAGGTCGCCGAGCCGGTCGAGCTGCTCCTCGCGCAGCGCGGCGAACGAGGTGTCGGGCGCCGGCACGAAACGGCGGCCCGCGGCGGCGGCCACCTCGCGCAGGAACGCCCGCCGGAAACCGTCCGACTCCAGCGAGCCGTGCCAGTGCGTGCCCCAGGTCTGCCCGACCCGGCAGCCGTCCAGGAAGGGATCCCCGCCTGTGATCTCGGCGACCCCATGATGGATCTCGTACCCCTCGACGGGCTCGCCGAGGGCTTCCCCCGTCGGTCGGGTGAGGGTCTTCTCCCGGGCGAACCGCACCCGTACGGGAAGGATCCCGAGCCCGTCGACATGGCCCTGCCGGCTCTCGACCTCGTCCTCGATGTGCTCGCCGAGGATCTGGAAGCCGCCGCAGATCCCGAGGACGGGCCGCTGCTCGGCGGCCCTTCGGACGATGGCCTGCGCCAGCCCCCGCTCCCGCAGCCACCGCAGGGCACGGACGGTTCCACGAGTGCCGGGGATCACCACCAGATCGGCGTCCTCGAGCTCCTCCGGCCGGTCTACGAACCGCACGACGACGCCCGGTTCGGCGGCGAGGGCGTCGACGTCGGTGAAGTTGGACATGAGGGGGATCGCGCAGACGGCGACGCGGAGCACGTCCTCGCCGACGGGAGAGGAGACCTGGGATTCCCGGACGGCTCCCCGCAGTGAGACCCGCAGCCCGTCCTCCTCGTCGATGCCGAGCCCGTGCCGGAAGGGCAGGACGCCGTACGTCCGCCGCCCGGTGAGGCTGTGCAGCATGTCGAGCCCGGGTTCGAGCAGCGACACATCCCCCCGGAATTTGTTGACCAGGAACCCGGCGACGAGCTCCTGATCCTCCGGCGAAAGAAGCGCCACGGTCCCGAAGAAGGAGGCGAAGACGCCCCCGCGGTCGATGTCACCGACCACAAGCACGGGCAGGCGCGCATTGCGCGCGATGCCCATGTTGACGATGTCGGTCCGCCGCAGATTGATCTCGGCCGGAGAGCCGGCCCCCTCACAGATCACCGCGTCATACGTGCCCCGCAACTCGGCGAGACAGTCGAGCACGGTCCCGAGGAGCTGTTGCTGCCGCCCCCCGTGGTACCCGCGCGCACTGAGCTCACCGACCGGCTTCCCGAGGAGCACCACCTGACTGCTCTGCTCACCACCGGGCTTGAGCAGCACCGGGTTCATGAGCGCGGTCGGCTCGACCCGACAGGCCTGGGCCTGCATGGCCTGAGCCCGCCCGATCTCGGCGCCTTCCCTCGTCACGAACGAATTGAGGGACATGTTCTGCGCCTTGAAGGGCGCCACCTTCACGCCTTGCCGCACCAGCCACCGGCAGATCCCGGCGGTGACGACGCTCTTGCCGGCGTCGGAGGTGGTGCCGGCGACCAGCAGACCTCCACCACTCATGACGTACGCCCCCTTGTCAGCAGCCGCCCGGCGACACAGACGCCGAGCGCGAGCAGTCCGACGCGCCGGGACAGCCGTACCGCCCGCTCCACGTCGGTGACCCGGACGGCGCGCCCCGCCGACGCGTTGAGCACGGGCCGGCGCTCGACCCGGCCCCCGTAGGACAGGGTCCCGCCCAGCCGCACCCCGAGCGCCCCCGCGAACGAGGCCTCCACCGGCCCGGCGTTGGGGCTCGGATGCCGGTCGGCGTCCGCGCGCCAGGCCCGTACGGCTCCCCGCGGATCGGGACCGGCCAGCGCGGCGAGTACGGCGGTCAGCCGGGCGCCCGGCCACCCGGCGAGGTCGTCGAGGCGGGCGGAAGCCCACCCGTACCGCAGGTACTTGGGCGACCTGTGCCCGACCATGGCGTCGAGGGTGTTCACGGCCCGGAACCCGAGCAGTCCCGGCACCCCGCCGAGGGCCCCCCACACCAGCGCCCCGACGACCGCGTCGGAGGTGTTCTCGGCCACCGACTCCACGACCGCCCGGGCGATCCCGTCCGCGTCGAGCGCCTGCGGATCCCGCCCGCACAGATGCGGCAGCCGCGCCCGCGCACCCTCCACATCACCGGCCTGCAGGGCACGGCCGATGGCCCGGGCCTCGCGGGCCAGCGACGTCCCGCCCACGACCGCCCAGGTGGCGACGCCGGTGAGGGCCACGGAGGCGGCGGGAGACGACCGTACGAGACGCGAGGCCGCGGTCCCGAGGGCTACCGCCGAGCCGGCACACACGACGGCATGCAGCGCACCCCACCCGCGGTGGTCCCGCCACAGCACCCGCTCGACCCCACCGGCGGCCCGCCCGAACGCGGCGACCGGATGTCCCCGGCGCGGATCACCGAGGAGCAGATCGCCGAGGAGACCGAGAGCGGCGCCGTACGCGAAGACGCGATCGGCACGCATCGGCTCAGCCGATCGCGGGGGCGGGCAGAAGCCGGGTACTGAACCTCAACCTCGAACGGCAGCCGAGCATCGCGATATGTCCTCACTCAGGGTGTCCACGCCCTGGTTCGACGAGACCGGCGGTGAGAGTTCCTGGCTCCCGGGGAATTTCTTCCCCGGTCACAGTGGCGGGACCGCGCCGGATTCACACCGGGCTTCCTCTCCTGCCGCCGTACATGGCCCCGGAAGTCCACCACGGGGTCGGAAGGGGCGTCAACTTGCCTGTGACCTGCGGTGCTGGAGTGTGCTGAGGCCCACACACCGACGCGCCGGGCGGCACGGGAAACCCCGTACCGCCCGGCGCGTCGGTTGAGTCAGGTTCAGGCCACGATCAGATAGATCCCGTACGCCACCGCCGCCGCACATGCCGCGAAGGCGGCGTAAGCCCCCGCGACCGCGAGCGCGGCCGAGTCGCCCTGCGCCGCCGCGCGCTCCCGGCGGGACAGGCCCGCGATACCGAGGGTGAACAGGCCCACGAGGGCCACGGTGGCCACGAGGCTGACGCCGAAGACGGAGCCGAGGGCCGCCCAGTCGATCTTCATGCTGCTTCTGCTTCCTTCGTACCTGGGGGCTCAGACGGCGGCCTGGGAAGGCGCCTGGTCCGCGGATGTGGGCTGCGCGGGGATCGTGGCCCTCAGGCCCTCGGCCGCGCCGGGTGGGGGCGTGGCCACGGCGGCCATCGCGGTCGTCACGACACCGGCCGGTTCCTCCGCCGTGTCGTTGACGTTCGTGTGGTCGACGACCTCACGCCGGGAGAGCTTCCAGATCGCGGCGCTGGAGGCGACCAGGAAGACGGCGACGAGCGCGGTGCCCCACGAGCCGAAGCCGGTCACCCACTCCGCGACGGCACCGACCAGCGCGGCGGCCGGCAGGGTCAGGCCCCAGGCGACGAACATGCGGGTGGCGGTGGACCAGCGCACGACCCCGCCCTTGCGGCCGAGACCCGCACCCATCACCGCACCGGAGACCGAGTGCGTGGTGGACAGCGAGAAGCCCAGGTGGGAGGAGGCCAGGATGACCGTCGCGGCGCTGGTCTGCGCGGCGAAGCCCTGCTGCGGCTGGAGGTCGGTCAGGCCCTTGCCCATGGTGCGGATGATGCGCCAGCCGCCGAGGTAGGTGCCGAGCGCGATGGCCAGACCGGCCGAGAGGATGACCCACATTGGGGGGTCGGAGTCGGGGGCGAGGGAGCCGCCGGCGACCAGGGCGAGGGTGATGATGCCCATGGTCTTCTGCGCGTCGTTGGTGCCGTGGGCGAGGGAGACGAGGCCGGCGGAGGCGATCTGGCCGGCCCGGTAGCCCTTCGCGGCCGCCTTGCCGTCGGCCTTCCTGCCGAGCCGGTACGTCAGCCGCGTGGCGAGCATCGCCGCGATGCCGGCCACCAGCGGGGCGGCGATCGCCGGGATCAGCACCTTGGTGACGAGCGCGTCGCCGTGCACGGCGCCCACGCCGGCCGAGGCGACGGTGGCGCCGATCAGACCGCCCATGAGGGCGTGCGAGGAGGACGACGGGAGGCCTACGAGCCAGGTCAGCAGGTTCCACAGGATCGCGCCGACGAGTGCGGCGAAGATGACCTCGGGACGTATGCCGCTCTCGTCGACCAGCCCCTTGGAGATCGTGTTGGCGACTTCCACGGAGAGGAAGGCGCCGACCAGGTTGAGGATGGCGGACATGGCCACCGCGACCTTGGGTCTGAGGGCACCGGTGGAGATGGTGGTTGCCATCGCGTTCGCGGTGTCGTGGAAACCGTTCGTGAAATCGAACGCGAGTGCGGTTACCACCACAATCGCGAGGATCAGCGAGATGCCTTCCATTTACCCAGGCAATCGTTCGAGGTCATTGGCCGGACGAACGTACGTAACCCAAGTGAACGAAAGGTGAACTGAGGGGGGCTCCCTGGTGTCGCAAGGTGGGGGCCGCCGTCCGGTCAGGGATCGACGGCCCCGTGGTGTCCGGCTACGAACCCTTTGCGAACTTCCTCAACTGGGTCGTCGAGCCGTTGAAGAGATTCTGGTCACCCGGCAGGCTGCCGCTGTTGTCGTACTGCCAGAGCGTCCAGAACGACCACCCGGCCGGGAGTGTTCCCGCGCTCGCCGAGTCGTAGCGCGCTATCCACAGTGCGTGATTGCCGGCGAAGGTGCGACTGCCGCCCGTGCAGGTGTTCCACCAGTGGGTGGTGGTGTAGATCACGGGGCGGCGGCCGGTGAGCCGCTTCACCTCGTCGCTGAAGGCCTTGATCCAGCTGACCATCTTCGCCTTGCTCAGGCCGTAGCACTTGTGCTTCTTGTCGTACGGGTTGTACTCGATGTCGAGCGCGGGTGGCAGCGTCCAGCCGTCCCCGCGCCAGGCGCCGCCGTTGCGGACGAAGTACGCCGCCTGGGCCTTGCCCGACGACTTGTTCGGCAGTGCGAAGTGGTACGCCCCGCGTATCAGGCCCGCGTTCCGCGCGCCGTTGTACTGCTGGCTGAAGTACGGGTTGCGGTACGTGGTGGACTCGGTCGCCTTGACGTAGGCGAACCGGGCGCCTTTCGACTTCGCGCTCTGCCAGTCGACGTTCTTCTGATGCGACGAGACGTCGTGCCCCTTCGGCTTGCTCGCCGCCGTGGCCGGAATCTCGGCCAGTGCGGTCCCCCCGATCGCGAGGGCCGCCACCGACGCCGCGGCGAGGCGGCTGCGATGGCGGAACGGTTTGCGGTCACGGGCCATGTTCCCCCCCGGAATGGCAACGTGCATGACAAATCCCCCCAGAGAGTACGGGAAGATCGTTGAATGCTCATCGATCTCCGGCCAAGTAGGGGTGAAGGGGGATCTGTGCTGATATGCACCCTTCCGGACGTGCCGCTTCCGCCCTACAGTGCTCCGGCGCGGCAACCGCCCGACGGCCTCCCTGGCAGGATCGCGGCATGGCGGAAAAGCGGCGGGACCAGCGGGACGTCCGGGGCGGCCGGGAGGGCGCACAGGAAGTGGGGGAGTCGCGGATGGGCGGTGTGCGGGACGAGGAGTTCCGGGCCTGGCAGGCGCTCGTGGCGACGGCCCGCCGGACCGTGACCGACGGACTGGTCGTCGGTACGTCCGGCAATGTGTCCGTACGCGTCCGGGACACGGTCCTGGTCACACCGTCGGGCGTCCCCTACGACCGGCTCACGCCGGACGACCTGACCGCCGTCGACCTCGACGGACGGCAGGTGCGCGGCACGCTCGTCCCGACGAGCGAACTGCCCATGCATCTCGCCGTGTACCGCACCACCGACGCCCGCGCCGTCGTCCACACCCACGCCGTGCACGCCACCGCCGTCTCGACGCTCGTCCGCGAGCTCCCCGCGATCCACTACATGGCCGGCGCGCTCGGCGGGCCCGTCCGGGTTGCCCCGTATGCAACGTACGGCACCGAGGAGTTGGCCGAGAACATGCTGCACGCCCTCGCCGACCGCTCCGGCTGCCTCCTCCAGAACCACGGCACCCTCACCTACGGCGCCACCCTCGACCAGGCCTACGACCGCACCGCCCAGCTCGAGTGGATGTGCCACCTCTGGCTGACCGCCTCCTCGATCCCCGGCCTGACCCCGACCCTCCTGTCCGACGACCAGCTGAGGGCGGCGGGAGAGCGGTTGCGGGGGTACGGGCAGCGGGAGTGACGCGAGCGGAGCTGCGGGCAGCCATGCCACGTAGCTGCGGGCAGTCGTGCCGCTGGGGCGGCACGGGTGGGCGCAGCGGCACCGGCATGCGCCGGTGACCGATCCCACCCCCACCCTCCACCCGCCCCCTCAACGCCCCAAGCCGCATCACCCCGAGCCCCCCTCCCACTGGCCCCCGCCGACGTCCGCCAGGACACTGGATCCGTGCGCACTGTCAAAGCGGCGGCCGCCGCCGTCACCGCGATGACCGCGGTCGGCGCCGCCGCCGTGGCCGCCGGCCGGTTCGCCAGCGGCGCCGCACTGAAGGCGCCGCCGGGCCGACCCCTGCCCACCGAACCCCGGCTCACCGTGCACGGCACGGCCGCGGGCCGCGTCACCCTCACCCGTGCCCTGGCCTCCCAGCGCCCCGGCACCTACGGCCTCTCCGGCGACGGATCCCACGCGGTCGTCGGCCCCGTCCTGGACAGCGCCCCGCACCCCGCCGACGCCGTCGTCCGCCGCCTGGAGCGCGTCACGCACGGCAGCCTGGAGCCGGGCGACAAGGTGTGGCTCACTCCCAACCTGCACATCGGCGACCCCGGCGCCGCCCTCGGTCTCGACCACACCGACATCGACGTGCCCGGTGAACTCGGCGTCCTGCCCGCCTGGTTCGTGCCCGCCGCCAGGGACATCTGGGTGATCACCGTGCACGGCCTGGGCACGACACGGGAACACCCCATGAACGTCATGGAGTTCCTGCACGGCCTCCGCTTCCCCGTGCTCGACCTCGCCTACCGCGGCGACCTCGGCGCACCCCGCCCGCCCGACGGCCTGAACCATCTCGGCGAGACCGAGTGGCGCGACCTGGACGCGGCGATCCGCTACGCCGTGCGGTACGGCGCCGAGCGGGTCGTCCTGTACGGCTGGTCGACCGGCGCCACCATGGCCCTGCGCGCCGCCGCGCACTCCGCCGACCGCGACCGCATCCGCGGCCTGGTGCTCGACTCCCCGGTCCTCAACTGGGAGGCGACGCTGCGCGCCCTGGCCGCGGCCCGGCGGATGCCCGCACCCCTGCTGCCGCTGGCCGTGCGCGCCGCCCAGGGCCGCACCGGTCTGTACGGCGACCGCATCGACGAGGCCGCCCACCCCGAACGGCTCAAGATCCCGACCCTTGTCTTCCACGGCCCCGACGACACGGTTGCCCCTTGGGCCTACTCCCGCCGACTGGCCGAACGCCGCCCCGACCTGGTCGCCCTCCACACCGTCCGGCAGGCCCCGCACAGCGCCCTGTGGAACGCCGACCCGTCGGCATACGAGGAAGCCCTCCGCCGCTTCCTGACACCGCTGATGTGAGTCCCGGCCGCGACGGTTCCGTTTAACGCCGTACCACTGTCCGGATCTCGGCCCACAGCCGCCGGAAGAGCCTTGCGTTGGCCAGTCCCGTCGCCGCCCGTGACATTCCGTTTGGGTTTTCGGACCGTCAACCGGAAGACTGCACCCGTGACGTCCCGTATCCCGCGCGACTCCAGGCTTCGACTCGTCCGCCCGCGACCCCTGGCCGCCGCCCCCCGAGCGATGAACCAGCGGCGCTCGCGCCGCCCCGCGCCCCGCCCGCCGGAGGGCACGCCCGCCCCCTCGGAGCTGGCTGGAATGGCACGTTCCCGGCTGGCCGGCGCGGCCCGCGTCGCCCGCTGGGCCGACACCGCACTCGGCCCCGGCAGGGACAACGCGACCTCCGACGGCAAGGCCGCCCTGGCCGACGCGACCGCCGAACGGGCGGCCGAGCACCTGGGTCTGACGCCGGCCCAGGTCCGCGCCGACTGGGACACCGCCCGCCTCGCCGGCCTCGTCGAGGTGCACGGCGACAGCGCCCGCCCCGGCTGGCGGCTGCGGGCCTGGGACCGTGACGACACCGCCGTTCTGCGCGGCTGGGTCGCCCTGTTCGACGCCTGGTCGCTCGCCCACCCGGAACCCGCCGACCACGAGCCCGCCGCCGTCGCCGAGGTCGTCTCGGCCATGCCTCAGGTGCTCTCCTTCCTCCAGCTGTCCGCCGGACCGGTCCCCGTCGAGCAGCTCCTCGACCTGCTGGCACAACGTGTCAGAGAACTGCGCACCGAGCGCTGCGAAGTCCCCTACGGCCCGCCACGCGAACCCGCGCGCATCCCGGCCCCCGCGCCCCCCACCGACGCCGGCCCGGCGCACCCCGAGCCCCGCGGGGACGACGCCGAACTGGCCCCTCTCCTCGACTGGGCCCTGCACGCCCTCGCCTCCGTCGGCGCACTCACCTACGGCGACGGCCAGGCCACCCTCACCCCGCTGGGCAGCTGGGCGGTCTGGGTCAAGCTGGAGCAGATCTGCGTCGCCGCGCAGAGCCCCGCCGGGAACATCGAGGCGGCCGCCGAGGACATGCTCCGCGGCTGCGCCCAGCTGCGCCCGAACGCGGCCCGCGCCGAGTACCGCGCCTGGCTCGCCGCCCGCCCCGTCGGCAGCGCCGTCACCGAACTCCTCGACGCCGCCCGCGGCGAGGACGCCCTGCTGCGCGGCCTCGCCTTCGAGGCGCTGCGCGTCGTCGGCGCCCCCGCCGAGCCCGACGTACGCACCGCGCTCGACGAGCCGACCCTGCGGCCGTACGCCCTGCTGTGGCTCGCCGAACACGACGGAGCCGACCCGGAGGACGCCCACGAGGTGCTCACCCGGGAGGAGGCCACCTGGCTGTGGGTCGACACGGCGGCCGCCGTCGCCGACCACGGCGAGGCGCCCCTGCTCGTCCGGCATCTGGAGTCCGCCGTGCAGCCGACGGTGCCCGCGCTGCTCGACGAAGTGCGCGCGGTCGGCCATCCCCGCACCGTCCAGGTCCTGGTCGCGCTCGCCGCGGCCCACCCCGACCCCGCCCTGGCCAAGGCCGTACGCCGTGCGGCCTTCCAGGTGCACACCGGGGGCAGCTGACCCGGCTCAGGCCTCTATCTGCGGGCCGTACGTCCCGAAGCTCCAGATGTTGCCCTCGAGGTCCAGGGCCATGTAGTCCCGCGAGCCGTAGTCCTGGTCCGTCGGGGGCATCAGGATCTCCGCGCCGTGGTCCACGGCCCGCTGGTGGTGTGCGTCGACGTCGTCCACGACGACGTACACCCCCGTCGGGCCCGCGCCCTTCATCGCCTCGTCGAAGCGGCCGCCGCGGCCCTTCGAGCCGAGCATCACCGCGCCGTTGCCCTGGACCAGCTCGGCATGCATCACCGTGCCGTCCTGGCTCTCGTACAAGGACAGTTCCGTGAAGCCGAAGGCCTCCGTCAGCTGCCGGATCGCCGCCTTCGCGTCCGAGTACAGCAGCGTCGGAAAGATGCTCGGACGCCCACTGCCGGTGCCCGCCATGCCGATCACTCCCTTGTGTATCGCTGCCTGAAATGCCGGGATCTCCAGTCCGGAAATCCCGGAGACAATCCGGAAACAAGCCCGGAAATGCTGCCTGTTGCTCAGTCTTGCACCCGCCACTGACAACGCCCCGCGACCGGGAGGAAGCCGACGCCGGGCGGGCGTCCGAACGGGGGACCCGCCCTCGCCCCCGCGTCGTGTCCCGACGGCGCACCCCGCGCCCCGTCCCGCGCGTGGCTACGCTCTGCGCCTGTCCGTGTGGGAAGCGGCGAGCAGTGGGCTCCGGACGAAGGGGGCGTGGTGATCGTTCTGCCGGTCGAGGTGACGCGGACGAGCCCCCACGCCCCGGTCTCGAAGGCCCCGCTGCGCACCCTCCGCCGCCTTGTGGCCGCCGGGGCCGCCCTTCTCCTCGCGGCCCCCCTCCTCGCCGCCGCCCACCAGGCGCGCCCCGCCCCCTACGGAGACCGCCTCACCGTCCACGCGCGTGTGCAGCACCCGACGGACCTGCGCACCCGTGACGGAACCGTCGAGGCGTACGACCCGACGACCGGCGAGGTCCGCTGGCGCCACGCCCGTGACGGCCGGCGGCCGCTCACCGTGCTCCCCGCGCGCGGGGAGGCGATCACGCTCTGGGACGACGGCTTCGTCACCGCCACCGACGGCAGGGCCGTGCGCTGGCACCGCGCTCTGCCCGCATCCGCCGACTGGCTCACGGCCCACGGCGGCACCGGCGTGCTGCGCCCCCTCGGCCGCGGCATCCTCGCCGTCCTCACCCCGCGCCGCGTCGCCGCGTACCGCACCGCCGACGGAGACCTGCGCTGGGTGCTGCCCGCCCGCAAGGGATGCTGGTTCGCGCCCGAACGTGCGCTGCACCGCGGCGGAGCCCTGCTGATCGCCCAGCCCTGCGCCCGGGGCGCGTGGACCGCGCAGCTCGTCGCCGTCGACGACCTGGGCCGGATCGCCCCGCACCGCAGGCCCCTGGGCAACGAGGTCCTCGGCCGCGGGCCGAACATCTGAACCCGCAAAAACTGGTTGCAGCGCCCCGTTAGACTGGGTCCATGGCCATTCTCCTCGTGCATTAGACGGCGGGAAGTCCCTCAGCCGCCTGTCCCGCCTCACAACCCGCCCTGGAGTCTGTCCGTGATCTCCGCCTCCGGTATCGAGCTGCGCGCCGGTGCCCGCGTCCTCATCGAATCCGCAACCTTCCGTGTCGCCAAGGGCGACCGCATCGGCCTGGTCGGCCGCAACGGCGCCGGCAAGACCACCCTCACCAAGGTCCTGGCCGGCGAGGGCATCCCCGCCGCCGGCGCCGTCACCCGCTCCGGCGAGGTCGGCTACCTCCCGCAGGACCCCCGCACCGGCGACCTCGACATCCTCGCCCGCGACCGCGTCCTGTCCGCGCGTGGCCTCGACGTCCTGATCCGCAAGATGCGCGAGAACGAGCAGCGCATCGCCACCGGTAAGGGCGCCACCCGCGAGAAGGCGATGAAGCAGTACGAGCGCCAGGAGACGGAGTTCCTCACCAAGGGCGGATACGCCGCCGAGGCCGAGGCCGCCACCATCGCCGCCGCGCTCAACCTGCCCGACCGGGTGCTCGGCCAGCCGCTGCACACGCTCTCCGGCGGTCAGCGCCGCCGTATCGAGCTGGCCCGGATCCTGTTCTCCGACGCGGACACGCTGCTGCTCGACGAGCCCACCAACCACCTCGACGCCGACTCGATCATCTGGCTGCGGGACTACCTCAAGACGTACCGCGGCGGCTTCATCGTGATCTCCCACGATGTCGACCTGGTCGAGACGGTCGTCAACAAGGTGTTCTACCTGGATGCCAACCGCGCCCAGATCGACATCTACAACATGGGCTGGAAGCTCTACCAGCAGCAGCGCGAGGCCGACGAGAAGCGCCGCAAGCGGGAGCGGGCCAACGCGGAGAAGAAGGCCGCCGCGCTCAACGCGCAGGCCGACAAGATGCGCGCCAAGGCCACCAAGACGGTCGCCGCGCAGAACATGGCCCGCCGCGCGGAGAAGCTGCTGTCCGGCCTCGAGGAGGTCCGCCAGTCGGACAAGGTCGCCAAGCTGCGCTTCCCCGAGCCCGCGCCCTGCGGCAAGACCCCGCTGACCGCCGAGGGCCTGTCCAAGTCGTACGGCTCGCTGGAGATCTTCACCGACGTCGACCTGGCCATCGACAAGGGCTCCCGCGTGGTCATCCTCGGCCTGAACGGCGCCGGCAAGACCACCCTGCTGCGCCTGCTGGCCGGGGTCGAGAAGCCCGACACCGGCGCGGTGATCGAGGGCCACGGCCTCAAGCTGGGCTACTACGCCCAGGAGCACGAGACCCTCGACCCCGACCGCACGGTGCTGGAGAACATGCGCTCGGCCGCGCCCGACATGGACCTGGTCGCGGTCCGCAAGGTGCTCGGCTCGTTCCTGTTCTCCGGCGACGACGTCGACAAGCCGGCCGGGGTCCTCTCCGGCGGCGAGAAGACCCGCCTCGCCCTCGCCACCCTCGTGGTGTCGTCGGCCAACGTCCTGCTCCTCGACGAGCCGACGAACAACCTCGACCCGGCCAGCCGCGAGGAGATCCTCGGCGCGCTGCGCACCTACAAGGGCGCCGTCGTCCTCGTCACCCACGACGAGGGCGCCGTCGAGGCGCTCCAGCCGGAGCGGATCATCCTGCTGCCGGACGGCGTCGAGGACCTGTGGGGCGCCGACTACGCCGATCTGGTCGCCCTCGCCTGAGCCGGCGGGGGCGGTCAGTGCCGCTTGATCGAATGAGTGATCCACGCGTATGGATCATTCGGCCCATCGGTGATCCATCATCTGTGTGAGATCTCCTCGTACCCCGGTGTGTCCTACACCGGTTTCGCGGCCGATCCCTTTGTCGACAAGGGGTCGGCCGCGCCCCGTTCCTGACCTGGTGATTCACGGAACAACCCGTTCGGTCGTATGCGCATCACCTGGTGGAAGTACAGATTCCGCTTGTGGGGATGTGCTCCTGTCGTCAAAACCCTCACCCACGGACCTTGCCGAATGGGTGGCCAGGAAGCCCCGGAGGGGTGATCATGAGGGGACCAGAGCGCACTTCCCATGAGGAGGCACGGGTGGCCGAGACTCTGAAGAAGGGCAGCCGGGTGACCGGCGCCGCGCGCGACAAGCTCGCGGCAGACCTGAAGAAGAAGTACGACGCCGGTGCGAGCATCCGGGCGTTGGCCGAGGAGACCGGCCGCTCGTATGGCTTCGTACACCGCATGCTCAGCGAGTCGGGCGTCACGCTCCGTGGGCGTGGCGGGGCGACACGGGGCAAGAAGGCCGCTTCGGCCTGACCCCCGGGCGAGGCCCCTCGACTTCGATGGTGGCCACCCGGTCGGTCAGGTGATCGGCTGGGTGGTTACTGTGCAGTCACTTATGAGTGCCGTCGTACGGCACTCACGATGACCGCACCCATCGGAGGCGCCCCATGGCTTCGCTCGACCCGGTACTCGACAAGGACGGCGTACGGCTCACCGTCGACGACGCCATCGCCACGGTGACGCTGACCAATCCGGCCAAGCGCAACGCGCAGAGCCCCGCTCTGTGGCGGGCGCTGGCCGAGGCGGGCCGGTTGCTGCCGGGCACCGTCCGCGTGGTCGTGCTGCGCGCCGAGGGCAAGTCCTTCTCGGCCGGGCTCGACCGGCAGGCGTTCACGCCCGAGGGCTTCGAGGGCGAGCCGTCCTTCATCGACCTCGCGCGCGGCGGTGACGCCGAGCTGGACGCGACCATCGCCGAGTACCAGGAGGCGTTCACCTGGTGGCGGCGCAGCGACATCGTGTCCATCGCCGCGGTGCAGGGGCATGCCATCGGCGCGGGCTTCCAACTCGCCCTCGCCTGCGACCTGCGCGTCGTCGCGGACGACGTGCAGTTCGCCATGCGCGAGACCAGCCTGGGGCTGGTGCCGGACCTGACCGGCACCCATCCGCTGGTCGGGCTCGTCGGCTATGCCCGTGCGCTCGAAATCTGCGCGACCGGGCGCTTCGTACAGGCCGAGGAGGCCGTGAGTACGGGGCTGGCGAACGTCGCCGTGCCGCCGGCCGAACTCGACGGCGCCGTACGGGACCTGACGGCGGCGCTCCTTGCCGCGCCACGGGACGCGGTCATCGAGACCAAGGCCCTGCTGCGGGGTGTGGGAGAACGTACGTACGAGGAGCAGCGGGTCGCCGAACGCGCCGCTCAGGCGCGCCGGTTGCGGGATCTGGCGGGCATCGGCGAGTAGGACGGTCAGCCGACCGCCGTGATCAGTACCGCCACCGTGGGGTGATCCGGCAGCGCCTCGCCCACTTTCGCGCGGACCTCCCGGGCCACGTCCACGGCCCGGTGGTCCGCGCGTACCGCCAGTTCGATCCGCACATGGCGGCGCGGGAGCGCGCGGTCGCCCGGCTCCGCCTCGAGGTGCACCGCCCGGCCCACACCGCCCAGCGCCCCGGTCAGACGGCTCACGCCCTGGACGGCGAGGGCGGCGTCGGCCACCAGGGCTTCCTCGGCGTCTGTCGACTCCCGCGCCTGCGGCGGCTCCGGGGGTTGTACGGCGTCGGGTTCCGCCTCCTGGTCCAGCAGGGCGGTCACCCGCAGGTCGATCTCCGCCACCGTCAGCCCGAGCCGCTGCGACGCGGCCGCCGCCAGGGCCCTCCGCAGCCGGGAGGCCGCCGTCGGCAGCGGTTCGGCGGCCGTGGCCGCGAAGCCGGCGGTCACACGGAGGGGGCCGGGCGGCAGGGCGCTCGGCGGTGGCGGTACGGCGGGCTCATGGGCGCCCTCCGGATCGGCCAGGCTGATCCCGACCGCGCCCAGACGCACGCCGGGCACCGCGCCCGCCGCGTGCCGCAGCACCGCCTCCACCGCCCGCTCCGTGATCCACGCGCCGTCGCGCGGGCCGCCCAGCGGCAGAAGCCTGCCGAGCCCCAGTTGCCGCCGTACCGCCCGTGTCCATCCGTCCGCCGTCATTACTCCAGCCTGCCGCATTCCTGGCGCGCCCCCGAGTAACCGCGCTTACCGTGGGCGAAGGGGACGACGACCGAAAGGGACGCACGGTCATGACCGAGATGAACCGGACACAGGCTCCTGAGAGCGAAACCCAGCCTCCAGTGCAGACCCGCAAGCCCACCAGGCGTGGCGGCGGCGATCCGGGGACCCGGGGGAGGACCACCATCGCCGACGGGGTCGTCGAGAAGATCGCCGGACTCGCCGCCCGCGACGTCGTCGGCGTGCATGCGTTGGGCAGCGGACTGAGCCGCACCTTCGGGGCCGTACGCGAGCGGGTGCCCGGCCAGGCGAAGTCCGTGACGCGCGGGGTGAAGGCCGAGGTCGGAGAGGTGCAGACCGCGCTCGATCTGGAGATCGTCGTCGACTACGGCGTCGCGATCGCCGACGTCGCGCGGGCCGTGCGGGAGAACGTGGTCTCGGCCGTGGAGCGGATGACCGGACTCGAGGTCGTCGAGGTCAACATCGCGGTGAGTGATGTCAAGCTTCCGGAGGAAGAAGAAGAGGAGACGGAAACCCGGATCCAGTGACGCCCCGGCGACCGGAGCACCGTACGGCTGACGCGCCGCTGACTAGCTGAGGAGCGCACGATGAGCATGGCCCTGGTCGGCATGATCGCCGGGATGGCCCTGGGCTTCGCCGGGTACTTCGGCGGGTTCGGTGCCTTCCTGCTGGTGGCGGCCCTGGGAGCCGTCGGGTTCGTCGTCGGCCGGTTCCTGGAGGGGGACCTGGAGGTCGGCGACTTCTTCCGTTCGCGTGGCGAACGCCGGCGGTGACGCCCGTGAGCAGTGGGGCCGCCGAACCTCGCAGACCGGTCACCGTCGTACCTCCGGGCGAGCGCGGGGCGACCCTGATCGCCGACCGCGTGGTCGCGAAGATCGCCGCGCAGGCGGCCCGCGAGGCGCTCGGCACGCTGCCGCCCGAGGCGGCCCGCCCGCACGCCACGGTCGTCGTGCACCACGACGCCGCCCGGGTCCGCATCCACCTCGAACTCGACTACCCCAGCGACATCGGCTCCCGCTGCGGGCAGGTGCGTCGCCGGGTCGTGGAACGGGTAGGCGCGTTGGTGGGAATGGACGTTCCGGAGGTCGCCGTCCAGGTGGAGCAGCTGCATCTGGCGGCGGCGCAGGGGAGGGCGCGATGAGCGAGTCCCAGGGCTCCGAGGGCACCACACAGCAACTGCCGGTCATCGAGAAGGAGGCGGCCGAGCCCGAACTCGGCCAGTCCGCCTCGTCGGCTGCCTACGAACCGCTGCCGGCCGCCGACGCGGACAACGGCGGAAACCACCGCTTCTGGTCGGCCCGCCGTATCCCCGCGGGCATCGTCGCGCTGCTGCTCCTCGTCGTCGCGGGCGCCTTCCTCTACGACATCGCCGCCGTCCGCGCCGACCGGCCGTCCATGCGCTGGCGCCGGGAACTCGCCCGCCAACTCGCCGAACGCCCCCTCGACGACACCTGGGTCCTCGTTGGCGCCGGCGTCGCCGCCGCCCTCGGCCTCTGGCTGATCGTGCTGGCCACGACGCCCGGCCTGCGAGCTGTCCTGCCGATGCGGCGCACCCATGCCGACGTACGCGCCGGACTGCACCGCGACGCCGCCGCGACCGTGCTGCGCGACCGGGCCATGGAGGTGTCCGGTGTGCAGTCGGTACGGGTCCGGATGCGCCGCAAGAGGGCCGACGTACGGGCGGTCTCGCACTTCCGTGAACTGGACGAGGTACGCGCCGACCTGGACAGCGTGCTCGCCGACGCGATCAGGGGACTGGGCCTGGCCCGGCGGCCCGCGCTGACGGTGCACGTCCGGCGGCCCGGCCGGAAGGGGTGAGCGCGATGCTCAGGACCGTCAACCGGGTGCTGCTCGCGATCGTCGGGCTGGTGCTGGTCGTGTTGGGCGGGGCGGTGCTCGCCGTCGGGCTGGGCGTCGACCCCCCGTCCTGGTGGATCCATCACGGCAGGAACGACGTGCTGCTCGGCGACGCCGAGCGGACCCGCTGGCAGGGCGCCGGCTGGTGGTGGCCCACCGTCCTCGCCGCGCTCGCCGTCCTCGTCCTGCTCGCCCTGTGGTGGCTGGTCGCGGTGCTGCGCCGGCGCCGGCTCTCCGAGGTGCTCGTCGACACCGGCGACGGGGAGGGCGCCCTGCTGCGCGGGCAGGCCCTGGAGGGCGTACTCACCGGTGAGGCGGGCGCCCTGGACGGCGTCGCCCGCGCCCACGTCCAGCTCACGGGCCGCCGCAGCGCACCGGAGGCACGGGTACGGCTCCTGGTGGAGCCGCACGTGGACCCCGGGGACGCACTGCACCGCCTCACGGCCCAGGCCCTGGCCCACGCCCGCGATTCGGCGGGCCTGGCGTCGCTGCCGGCCGAGGTCCGCCTGAGGGGCGTCAAGCACCGTGCGGAAAGGGTCAGTTGACGTGCCTCTCAGAAGCCGTGCCGCGCTCCGCCGTCCACCGGCACCATGACGCCCGTCAGATAGGACGCAGCCGGCGACAACAGGAACGCGGCCGTACGCCCGAACTCCTCCGGCGCCCCGTACCGCCGCAGCGGAATACGCGACTCGGCAGCCGCACGTGTCGCCTCCGGATCCGCGGACAAGGAGTCCAGCTCACGCACGCGATCCGTGTCGATACGACCGGGAAGCACCCCGACGACGCGAATACCCCGCGGCCCCAGCTCGTCCGAGAGCGACTTGGCAAAGCCCGCCAGCCCCGGCCGCAGCCCGTTGGAGATGGTCAGCCCCGGAATCGGCTCGTACACCGAGCCGGACAGCACAAACCCGATGACGCCCCCGGCTTCGAGTTCCGCCGCCGCCGCACGGGCGAGCCGTACCGCACCCAGGAACACCGACTCGAACGCCGACTGCCACTGCTCGTCGGTGTTGTCGGCGACGAAGCCGGCGGGCGGCCCGCCGACGCTGACGAGGATGCCGTCGAAGCCGCCGAACCGCTCGCGCGCGGCACCGATCAGGCGGGCCGCCGCCTGCGGATCGCCGTTGTCCACGGCCACCCCGTACGCGTTCGGCCCCAGCTCCGCCGCCGCGTCGGCGACCCGCTTGTCGTCCCGCCCGGTGATGACCACCTTCGCCCCGTCGGCCACGAGCTCGCGCGCGGAGGCGTTGCCCAGGCCGCGCGTGGCCCCGGTGACGACGTACACCCGGTCCTTCAGTCCAAGATCCATAGCCCCTATCCTGCCCTGTCCGCCCCGTACAGGGCGAGGGCCGTGTTCACCAGGCCGATATGGCTGAACGCCTGCGGGAAGTTGCCGAGCTGGCGGCCGGTCACGGGGTCGTACTCCTCGGCCAGCAGCCCCACGTCGTTCGCCATCCCCACCAGTCGTTCGAACAGCTCGCGGGCCTCGTCCGTACGACCCGTCATGTGCAGTGCGTCCGCGAGCCAGAACGAGCACACCAGGAAGGTGCCCTCGCTGCCGGGCAGCCCGTCGACGACCGTCCCGTCGGTGCTGTAGCGGCGCAGGAAGCCCTGGTGGCACAGCTCCTCGCGCACCGCGTCGATGGTTCCCTTCACGCGCGGGTCGTCCGGCGGCAGGAAGCCGACGCGCGGAATGAGCAGCAGCGCGGCATCCAGCTCGCGCGAACCGTAGTACTGCGTGAAGGTGTTCCGCTCGGGGTCGTACCCCCGCTCGCACACCTCGCGGTGCACCTCCTCGCGCATCTCCCGCCAGCCCGCCAGGTCACCCTTGAGCTCCGGATGCCGTTCCAGCGTGCGCACCGCGCGGTCGGCGGCCACCCACACCATCACCTTCGAATGCACGAACTGGCGCCGGCCGCCGCGCACCTCCCACAGCCCCTCGTCCGGCTGCCGCCACGCCGTACGAAGGAACTTCATCAGGGCACACTGCAGCCGCCACATGTCCGGCTTGACGGACAGGCCCGAAAGCCGGGCCAGCGACAGGGAGTCCATGACCTCGCCGTACACGTCCAGCTGCAACTGCCGTACGGCGTCGTTGCCGATCCGCACGGGTGCGGAACCGGCGAAACCGGTCAGCCAGGGCAGCTCGTACTCCGGAAGCCGCCGTTCACCTGCCAGTCCATACATGATCTGCAGGTCCGCCGGGTCGCCCGCGACCGCACGCAGCAGCCAGTTGCGCCAGGCCTCCGCCTCCTCCTGGTAGCCCGCCGACAGCAGCGCGCCCAGGGTGAGGGTGGAGTCGCGCAGCCAGCAGTAGCGGTAGTCCCAGTTGCGCACACCGCCGATCTCCTCGGGAAGTGAGGTGGTGGGAGCGGCGACGATGCCGCCGGTCGGCGCGTAGGTGAGGGCCTTGAGGGTGATCAGCGACCGGACGACCGCGTCCTTGTGGGGGCCGTCGTAACGGCAGCGGGCTGCCCACGCCCGCCAGTCGGTGACGCTGCTGCGCAGTGCCCCGTACGGGTCGACGAGGGGCGGGCGCGGCTCGTGGGAGGGGTGCCAGGTGAGGACGAACACGACCTTCTCGCCCTTCTCGACCGTGAACTCCGAGTGCGTGCCGAAGTCCTCGCCCCAGGTGCGCACGGCGGGTTCGCTGCGCAGCCACACCGAGTCCGGGCCCGCGACGGCCACCCGGTGCCCGTCGGTCCTGCGTACCCACGGCACGATCGAGCCGTGGTCGAAGCGCAGGCGGAGTGTGCTGCGTACGGTCACCCGGCCGCTGCGGCCCTCCACGACGCGTACGAGGTCGGGTGCGCGGTCCCGCTGCGGCATCAGGTCGGTGACCCGGACCGACCCCTCCGGGGTGTCCCACTCGGTGTCGAGGACCAGCGTTCCGGGGCGGTAGGCGCGGCGGGTGCAGTTGCCCTCGGCGCCCTTGGGGGCGATCCGCCAGTGGCCGTTCTCCTGGTTGCCGAGCAACTTGGCGAAACAGGCGGCCGAGTCGAAGCGGGGGAGGCAGAGCCAGTCGACGGAGCCGTCCTTGCCGATCAGGGCGGCGGTCTGTTCGTCGCCGATGAGGGCGTAGTCCTCGATGCAGTTCACGGCGCCGATACCGGCGCCGTTCTCGGCTTTGCTCTGGGCTCGGTTCTCGGTGGGCGGGTACACGGATCCCGGGTTCCCGGGGGCCGTGGGGGCAATCCGGGCAAGAGCCGGGCGGATGACGGGGTTAGGGCGTGTCCGCCCTACACCGGCGCCGGTTCCGCCTCCGTCTGCTTCTGCTTCGCCGCCGCCGCGCGGTCCCGGACCTCGCGGCGGGCGAGGATGACCCAGCCGACCGGGACGCCCGCGGAGAACAGCCACCACTGGATGGCGTAGGCCATGTGGTTGCCGATGCTGTCGTGGTCCGGAGCCGGGATCAGTTCGGGTGTGTCGCCCTTGGGTTCGGGCGAGGTCAGTTCGATGTAGCCGCCGAGGACCTGCTTGCCGAGGCGCTCGGCCGCCTGCTCGCTGCTGATCAGCATGACCTGGCGGTCCGGCAGCCCCCTGACGTCCTTGATGCCGCTCTCGGCGGTCGTCTGGTCGGGCATCAGCCGTCCGGTGACGGTGATCTCACCCTCCGCCGGTGCGGGGATCTTCGGGAACGCCGTCTGGCTGGGGCCGTCCGCAGGGATCCAGCCCCGGTTCACCAGGAGGACCTTGCCGTCGTCGAGGACGAAGGGCGTCAGGACGTGGAAGCCGACCTCGTCGTCCGCGTTGGTCCGGCGGCGTACGACGACCTCGTGCGCGGTGTCGAAGCGGCCCTTCGCGGTGACCCGGCGGTACAGGTCCGCGTCCTCGACCTCGGCGCCGGGCGAGGTCAGCGACTCGGCCGGGACCGGCTCGGCCGCCAGCGAGTCGGCGATCACCTGGTTCAGCGCGACCCTGTTCTCGTGCCGGTGAAGCTGCCAGAAGCCCAGCTCGATCATCGTGGGGATGAGCGCGAGGGCGACAAGGGTGAGGATCACCCACTGCCGGGACAACAGGAAGCGGTACACCCCACGACCGTACATCTCGGGCTGCGGGGTGCTGTCGCTGGGGTGTGCCGCAGGGGATCGGGTGGGGCTTGGACCGTCTCAGACCTTGTCGATGATCCCCACCTTCCCCTCTGCGCGGGCGCAGTGGGCGCCGCAGTACCAGTGGCCCTCGGCCTCGACGCCCTGGCCGATGATCTGGACCCGGCAGTGCTCGCAGATGGGGGCCATGCGGTGGATCGCACAGGAGAAGCAGTCGAAGACGTGCACCGCGCCCTGTGCGTGCACCTCGAAGGTCATTCCGTAGCTATTGCCGCAAACTTCACATGTCGCCATGCGCCACAGGGTGAGCCGTCTCCGCCGCACGAGCGAGCGGGCGCCGGGCGAGTCGCTCGGCAATCACCCGTCCGTACGGCTGCCTGCCGGGTTCACGGCTCCGACGCCGGTTCCACGTCCCCGAGGAGCTGTCCGAACGCCGCCTCGTCGACCACCGGCGTGCCGTACTGCCGGGCCTTGACGACCTTCGACGTACCCGAGTCCGGGTCGTTCGTGACGAGCAGGCTGGTCAGCCGGGACAGGCTCGTGGAGACATGCAGCCCGGCCTCGGTCGCACGGTCCTCCAGCAGCTCGCGCTCGACCGACGTGTCCCCCGAGAAGGCGACCCGCATGCCCTGCTTGAGGCGTTTGCCCTCTTCGTACCGACCCGGGTTGGGATACGGGCAGGCGGGCCTTTTGCGGGAGGGCCGCCAACTTCCCGGCCGGTAGCCGCCGTACCCGCCCGTCGCCTGCTGTCCGATGCGGGGCGCGGGCGGCTCCCACCACTCGGTCAGCGGCCGGCACTCGTGCAGCGGCAGCCGTACGCCGCTCTCGGCCGCGGCTCTCAGGCTCGGCCGGAACGCCTCGGCCAGCACGCGCGCGTCGTCCAGTGCGTGGTGCGCCCGTTGCTGGACGACGCCGAAGTGCGCGGCCAGCGACTCGAGCTTGTGGTTGGGCAGCGGCAGTTCCAGCACCTTGGACAGGGCGATGGTGCACAGCCGTTGACGCACGGGGGCCTCGCTCTTCGCGCGCGCGTACTCCCGGGCGATCATCTGCCAGTCGAACACGGCGTTGTGCGCGACGAGCACCCGGCCCTCCAGCCGGGTCGCGAACTCCTCGGCGATGTCCTGGAAGAGCGGCGCCCCTTCGAGTACCTCGCTCGTCAGACCGTGGATCCACACGGGCCCGGGGTCCCGCTCCGGATTGACCAGCGTGTACCAGTGGTCCTCGACCTCGCCGCGCCCGTCCAGCCGGTAGACGGCCGCGGAGATGATCCGGTCGTCCCGGGCCAGGCCCGTGGTCTCCACGTCGACGACCGCATATCCGTGGGGATACGCGGCCGGCCACGCGGTGGGGGAGGACGCTGCGGTCATGCGGTCTTCGAGCATGGTCACTGAGAATACGGGCCGGGACTGACATCGCCGTCCGTCAGGGGCGCAGGTCCGTCCTCCTGCTCGGGGCGTACCGGCTGAGAGTGCACGCGCGCGTGCGCCATTGGTGGAGATCGCCAACAAGCAAGCGCGTACCCCCGGTAATACTTGTCGGTAACAACGTCTAGCCGTGGCCGATCCGCGGTCCTACGGTGCAGCCATGCCGAACCTCCCCGATGTCGTGGTCTGGTCGATACCCGCCTTCGTACTGCTCACCGTGATCGAGATGATCAGCGTCCGCCTCCATCCCGACGAGGACGCGGCGGGCTACGAGGCGAAGGACGCCGCCACCAGCGTCACCATGGGGCTCGGCAGTCTCGTCTTCGACTTCCTCTGGAAGATCCCGATCGTCGCCATCTACACGGCGATCCACGAACTCACGCCGCTGCGCGTGCCCGTGCTGTGGTGGACCGTCCCGCTGATGCTGCTCGCCCAGGACTTCTTCTACTACTGGTCCCACCGCGGCCACCACGTCATCCGCATCCTGTGGGCCTGCCACGTCGTCCACCACTCCAGCCGGAAGTTCAACCTCACCACCGCGCTGCGCCAGCCCTGGACCTCCCTGACCGTCTGGCCCTTCTACGTCCCCCTCATCGCCCTCGGCGTGCACCCGGCCGCGCTGGCGTTCTGCTCCTCCGCGAACCTCGTCTACCAGTTCTGGATCCACACCGAGCGGATCGACAAGATGCCCCGCTGGTTCGAGTTCGTCTTCAACACGCCGAGCCACCACCGGGTGCACCACGCCTCCCAGGGCGGCTACCTGGACCGCAACTTCGGCGGGATCCTCATCGTCTGGGACCGCCTCTTCGGTTCGTTCGTCGCCGAGACCGAGCGTCCCGTGTACGGGCTGACCAAGAACATCGACACCTACAACCCGCTGAAGGTCGCCACCCACGAGTACGTCGCCATCGCCAAGGACATGAAGGCGGCGGCCGGTTGGCGCGAGCGCGCGGGGCGGGTGTTCCGCGGGCCGGGCTGGCAGCCGGCGCCCGCGCCGACGCCGGAACCGGCCGAGGAGACCGCGGCCGCATGAGAACACCCCGCGTCCTGCTCGCCGCCTTCGCCCTCGCCGTCGTCACCGACCTCGTGTCCCTCGCGGTCGGCTTCGACCCCGGCCACACCGTGGCCAAGCCCCTCCTGATGCCCCTGCTGGCCGCCTGGGCCGCCCTGCACGGCGCGCCCCGGCTGCTCGTCGTCGCCCTGCTGTTCGGCTGGGGCGGTGACACGCTGCTCCTGTCGGACGCCGAGCCCGCCTTCCTCGCCGGGATGGCCTCCTTCGCGGCCGGGCACGTCTGCTACCTCGCGCTGTTCAGGGCGCGCGGCGCGCACCATCCGTTCCTGTTCGCCGGGTACGGCGTCGCCCTGGCCACCACCGTCGCCGCGCTCTGGCCGGACCTCCCGGCCGACCTGCGGGTGCCGGTCGCCGGGTACAGCCTGCTGCTCACGGCCATGGCCTACCGGGCGGGCAGCAGGTTCGGCCTGGTCGCCGGGCTCGGCGGTGCGCTCTTCATGCTCTCCGACACCCTCATCGCGACCGGCGTCGCCGAGTGGCCCCAGCCGCCCCGGCCCGACCTGTGGATCATGCTCACCTATATTGCGGCGCAGATCCTGCTGGTCACTGGCACACTCAGAGCCCTCGAAGCGCGCCCGTACCCGGCGGCGACGTACGGTGAGGTGCGCTCGACCACCCCCTGAGCGCACCTCACGACCTCGCGGGAGAAGACCTCGCCATGCGCGCCCCGTTCGACATGCGGGGTGGCGGACGTACCCGACCCCGCTGTCCAGCTGCCCACCGACGCCGTGGTCCGGGTGCTGCGCGCCTGCATCTGCGGCAGTGACCTGTGGGCGTACCGGGTGAGGCGGCCCGTCAGCCGGGGCAGCGGATCGGGCACGAGTTCCCCGGTGTCGTCGAGGAGACCGGCTCCGAGGCGTCCGGCGTCCGCGCCGGCGATCTGGTCGTCGCGCCCTTCATGTGGTCCGACGGCGTCTGCGACTACTGCCGGGAGGGCCTGACCACCTCCTGCGAGCACGGCGGCTTCCGGGGCTCCGACGGCGGCCAGGGCGAGGCCGTGCGCGTGCCCTTCGCCGACAGGACCCTCGTCCGGCTACTCAAGGACGCCGCCTCCGACGAGCGGCTGCCGGCCGCCCTGCTGACCCTGTCCGACGTCATGGGCACCGGCCACCACGCCGCCCTCGCCGCGGGCGCCCGGCCAGGCGCCACGGTCGCCGTCGTCGGCGACGGAGCCGTCGGCCTGTGCGCCGTGCCGGCCGCCGAGCGGCTCGGCGCCGAGCAGTCCATGCGTACGGCCGTGAACATCACCCGCGACGGCGGCGGCATCGGCTTCGTCGGCGTGCCGCACGGCAGCGGCACCGGACTCGACCTCGGCGTCATGTTCGACCGGAACATCGCTCTGCGCGGCGGTGTCGCACCGGTCCGCGCCTACATCCCCCGAGCTGCTGCCCGACGTCCCCGAGGGCTACAAGGCGATGGACGAGCGCGTCGCGCTCAAGGTGATGGTCACCGTCTGACCCTCACCGCTTCCGACCCTTGACAGTCCGACCCCTCACCATCTGATCGGCACAGGCAGCGCCGTCAGCAGCCCCGACACCGCCACGACCAACCCCAACGCGAGCACCTCCGCGCGCGCGGGCGCGCAGGCCGTGAGCGGGTCGGCGGCCCGGCGCAGCCGGGTGCGCGCCCACAGGGCGAGTGCGGCGACGGCCGCCACCAGCAGCACCTTGGCGAGCAGCACGCGCCCGTACGCCGTCGTCGTCAGCTGCTCGAGGATGGTCTCCGACGGCATGCGGCGCAGCGAACTGCACACCCCGGTCGCCGTGATGGCGGCGAGCAGAACGGCCGCCACGCGGGCGTAGAGCCCCAACAGCGCCGCGCCCGCCGGTGTGCCGCCCCGCAGGCTCCGCAGGACGTGCAGCAGACCGCCGGCCCACAGCGCCGCGCACGTCAGATGCACCAGCGTCAGTCCTGAGCCGACGAGCGGGGAGTGCTCGGTCGTCGGATGCGCCCGCAGCGCCTCGGCGACGACCACGGCGGCCAGCGGCCAGACCTGGGTGCCGGGCCGCCGCGACAGCGCGCACAGTCCGGCCACGGCGAAGGCGTTGACCTCCAGCAGCGCGAGCTTGCCGTCGCGGGTGGCGTACAGGCCGCCGACGTCGAGGTCGGAGAGGCTGTCCGGCACCAGATTGCCCGTCGACACGATCGAGGCGAGCCCGAGGGCGGCGAGGAAACCGGCGCCGGCCGCATACGGGGCCCAACTGCGGGGCACGGCCGGGGGAGTGCCGGGCACGGCGCGGGCCAGCCGGTTCACGAACAGCTCGCCCACCGGAACGCACAGCGCCGCGAACAGCACCGTCCGCAGCAGCGCGATGCCACCGGCGCCGGGCGGGGCGGCCTCCCCGGTGTCGTGCAGCGCGGCGGACGGGCCGAGCAGCGGGATCAGCGCCCCGAGCGCCGCCAGGACGAGGACGGCGACGGCCCGGCCGGTACCGGGGCGCCGCTGGGGCCCGCTCGCGTCGGCCATCCCCGACGTGGGTCTTGTCAAGGCCACCTCATGATCTTCACCAGTCGCCCCAGAGCCGGGCAAGTGCAGGAAAACAACTGGCGGTATGGCATTCCGCCCATGGGTACGTTTTCGGACGCCTCGGGACTCAGGCCCACCCCACCGGATCCGTGCCCCACACCCCAGGTGGCCGCCCCCATGTGCCCGGCCCGCCCTCGAAGGACACCGGCGGCAGGGCGTACCGCAGCTTCCCGAGGGCGCTGTCGGTCTCGGCCAGCCAGGGAGCCGGGCCGTCGTACGCCGGACCACCCGCGCCGTCCGCTGCGATCCCGTGCGTCAGCCACCGGGCGGTCCGCGCCAGCGCCAGCCGTACGACCTGGCCGTAACCCTCGCGCAGTTGTTCGGTCAGCGCCCGCAGGACGGCCGCCGCCAGCAAGTACCCGGTGCCGTGGTCGAGGGCCTGTGCGGGGAGGGCGCCCGGGTGTTCCCGTGAGCCCTCCACGAGGGAGATCCCGGTGGCCGCCTGTACCAGGCTGTCGAACCCGCGCCGCCCGCCCCACGGCCCGTACGTGCCCCACGCGGACAGCTGTGCCACCACCAGCCCGGGCCGCCGCTCCACCAGCGCCTCGGGCGAGAGCCCGAACCGGTCCAGGGCGCCCGGCCGGTACCCGGTGACGACCACGTCCGCCGCGGCGAGCAGCTCCTCGAAGGTACGTCGGTCCTTCGTCAGGTCCAAGGTGGCGGACCGCTTCCCGAACCCCGTGTCGGCGTGCTGGTCGGGCAGTTCGGGGCAGCCCGGGGGATCGATGCGCAGCACGTCCGCGCCCAGCAGGGCGAGGGTGCGGGTGGCGACGGGGCCCGCGATGACCCGGGTCAGATCCAGGACGCGCACACCGGCGGCGGGCAGCAGAGGGGTTCCCTCCAGCGGCGGCAGCGCACCCGCGCGTGCCGTGTCCAGGCGCTCGCGCTCGACCAGGGGCCGCCCGGTCACCGCGACCGCCTGCGGATGCGCCGCCCACTCCTCGGGCGTGCGCACCGCGACGGCGAGCCCCTCGGCCGCGCACACGGCCTCCTCGACCTCCGACGCCGACCGTTCGGCCAGCGCACGCTCCACCTGGGACTCCCGCACGCCCAGCGCGCCGAGCAGCCGCTCCCGGTGATGCGGATAGTTCGCATGCGTCCGCACCCACCCGTCCGCCGTCCGCCAGAACCGCGACAGCGGAGCGAAGGTGACCGGAACGCGCCCGTCGATCAACAGATGACGCTCACTCACGAACGCCGTCGCGACTCCGCCGTCGTCCACCCGGACCTTCGGCAGCTCCCGCATCCCGGCCCGCACCGCGCCGAGCTCGGCGCCGGCCAGCGCGCACACACCTACACACGCGCGTGCCAACTCCCGTACGGGAAGGCGCCCCTGGAGAGCTCCGTCCCGCGCGAAGGTGGACACCCGCGTCGTCAGGACGGGGTCACCGCCCAGCGCGGACCAGGCATACTTGATGTCGGTCATGACTGCACTATGCGGTATTGACCGAATCAACATGAGAAGCGGCCGACCACCACAGACGCACCTCCTTGCGCACGTCCGTCGGCCGCAGCTCCCACCCTTGGGCGAGCGCGACCTCGGCGACGTACCGCCCGCCCACACCTCGGTAGTCGCGCAGCGGTATCGCGCACTCGACCGGCGGCCTCGGCTTCCTGGGCTCGTGCGGGGCCGAGGCGCGGGCGGTCCAGCGGGCGACCACCTTGTCGGCACGGGCCCGGTAGTACTCGGCGTCGCCCTCATGGCGCAGCTCCGGCCAGCTCACGCACCAGGAGGCGAGGCCCGCGATGGCGCCCAGCGTCCTGTCCATGAACCTCATGTAGCCCCGCTCGAACCGGTCGCTGACGGCGGCGATGGCGTCGGCGAACAGACCCACGACGAAGAGCACGGCGGCGACCGCCAGCCACAGCGCGCACAGCAGCGGGAAGAACACCAGGGTCGCGCTGAAGAGCAGGCTCAACTTCCAGCGGGGCCGTGCCGGTTCAGGCGTCCAGTCGGCAGGATTCTCGTACACGTCCATGGGCGTAGATCTTGTCCCATGCGCGAAGGGGCCGGGGAGGCGGTCTCCGACCCCTTCACGTGCGCGTGCCGTGCTACTTCGTCACCGCGTCCAGCGCGTCCGCCGTGCCCCAGCCGTAGAAGCCGTTGTAGTTCTTCGGGCCTTCGCACACCGCGTCGACCTTGCCGTCGCCGTTGATGTCGTACGGGTCCGTGCACGCTGTGGCGTCCGCCTCGGCGTACAGCAGGGCCTTCACCAGGCCCGGAGTGGCGTGCGGGTGGGTCGACTTGATCAGGGCGGCCACGCCCGCGACATGCGGCGAGGCCATCGACGTACCGGCCATGTAGCCCCACTTGCCGCCGGGCAGTGTGCCCAGGATCAGGCCGCTGGTCGCGGGCGGCTCCGGCTTCTGGTACGCCGTGGAGTCGCCGCCGGGAGCGGCGATGTCGACGACGCCCAGACCGTGGTTGGAGAACGACGACTTCAGGCCCTTGGCGCCGGTGGCCGCGACCGTGACGATGCCCGGCAGCTGGGTCGGTATGTCGTAGCACTCGGACGGGTCGATCACCCGCTCCGTGGGCGTGGAGTCGTTCGGGGACACCGGGTCGGTGATCTCGTCGGCCGCGAGGTCGTAGTTCTCGTTGCCGGCCGCGGCGACGTTGACCGCGCCCTTCTTCTCCGCGTACTTCGAGGCCCGGGTGATGGCCTCCACCAGCGCCTTCTGGTCGGGATCGTTCTTGCAGTTGAAGTACCAGGGGTCGGTGTAATAGCTGTTGTTCGTCACGTCGACGCCGTGCTCGGCCGCCCACACGAAGCCGCAGACGACGGCCTCCGTGTAGAAGTAGCCGGCCGTGGTGGACACCTTGATGCCGGACACCTTCACCCCCGGCGCGACGCCCGTCATACCGACGCCGTTCTTGGCGGCCGCGATCTCCCCGGCCACATGCGTGCCGTGCGGGCTCTCCGTCGCGCCCGGCCGCCAGGCGCCGTCGGTGGTGTCCGGCTTGCCCGTCACACAGTTGACGGAGGCCTCGCGGTCGAAGTTCGGGGCGATGTCGGGGTGGGTGTCGTCGACGCCGGTGTCGATCACGGCGACGGTCACCTTGCTGCTGCCGAGCGACTTCTCGTGCGCCTTGTCCGCCTTGATGGCCGGCAGGTCCCACTGCAGGCCCTGGAGCGGGTCCTGGCCCTCGGCGGCCTCGGCGTCGGCGACGTCCTGCGCGCTGAGCACCTCAGGCGTCCCCACGTCGGTGGTGGACTGCGCGGGCAGCGGGGCGGTCCGGGTGGCACCGGCCGACTCCACCCCGCGCACCGTGCGGATCGTCCTGGCGAAATCGGCGTTCGACGAGTGCACGACGATCACGCCGATCCGGTCGTACGACATCACGATCGTGCCGCCGGCGTCGGCGATCGCCTTCTTCACATCCTCCGAAGGGCCGTGCCCGGGGCGGACGTTGACGACATAGCTGAGCGAGGTCGCGTCGGCGGACGCCGTCGGCGCGGGCTGAGCCGCGGACGCCGTGGCGTTCGGCAGGAACGCGACAGCCGTCGCCATGGCCATCCCGACGGGGATCACCAGGGCGCGGCGGTGGCGCGAGTGAGGCACTGTCATGGTGAGGATGTCTCCAGTTCGTTCGCGGTACGACGGACCGTGCGGGACGTCCGAGCGGCGCGACCGGACCGGCCGCGCCGCAAGCCTGACGGCGGCCTACTTCACCGCACGCAGCGCATTGACGATGCCGAAGCCGTAGAAACCGTTGACGCGGTCGCCGCCCTCGCACACCGCGTCCTGCGTGCCGTTGCCGTCCTGGTCGTACGACTCGGGGCAGCCCGGGTTGTCGGCCTGCGCCTTGAGCAGCGCCTGGAGCTGCGCCGGGCCCGCCCACGGGTGCTCGGACTTCAGCAGCGCGGCGACGCCCGCGGCGTGCGGCGAGGCCATCGAGGTGCCCTGCAGGAAGGCGTACTCGTTGTTCGGCATGGTCGACAGGATGCGGCCGTCCTTCGACGGCGTGTCCGGGAGCTGGTAGCGCCGGTCGCCGCCCGGCGCCGCGATGTCGACGACGCCCTTGCCGTACGAGGAGTAGTACGACTTGAGGTTCTGCACACCCGTCGCGCTGACGGTGACGATCCCCGGGAGCTGCGTCGGTACGTCGAAGCACTCGTGCGGGTCGATGGTGCGCTCGACCGGGGTGGAGTCGTCGGGGCTGGTGTCGTCGACGATCGCGTCGGAGTCCAGGTCGTGGTTGGAGTTGCCCGCGGAGGCCAGGTGCAGGGTGCCCTTCTTCTGGGCGTACAGCTGGGCCCGGTTGACCGCGTCGACGATCGCCTTCTGGTCGGGGTCGTCCATGCAGTTGTACAGCCACGGGTCCACGTAGTAGCTGTTGTTCGTGATCTCGACGCCGTGGTCGGCGGCGAACACGAACGCGCACACGACGCTCTCCGGGTAGAAGAGGCCGTTGTGCGGGTCGCTCACCTTGATGCTCGACACCTTCACACCGGGCGCCACGCCGGCCACACCGACGCCGTTGCGGGCCGCGGCTATCTCACCGGCGACATGCGTGCCGTGGTAGTCCTCCGCGGTGTACGGCCGCCAGGCGCCCTCGCTGGTGTCCGCGACACCGCCGACGCAGTTGGCGGACTGGCCCGCGGAGAAGTTCGGGGCGAGGTCCGGGTGGGTGTCGTCGACGCCGGTGTCGATGACGGCGACGGTGACCTTGCTGCTGCCCGGGTTGATCTGTGCGGCCTGGTCGGCGCCTATCGCGCGCAGGTCCCACTGGTCGGCCTCGAGGGGCTCGCTCCCGGGCGTGGCAGCCGCCTCGGCCTTCGCGGCCTGAGCGTCCGTCAGGTAGTCGGCCGCACCCTCGTCCGTCGTGCCCGCGGCGACCAGCGGGGTGGTGCGCGTGGCACCGGCCGACTGCACCCCGCGGACCGTGCGTATCTGCGCGCCGAAGTCCGGGTTCGCCGAGTGGACGACTATCACGCCGATCTTGTCGTACGTCGTCACGACGGTGCCGCCGGCCGCGGCGATCGCCTTCTCCACCGACGCGATCGTGCGCCGGTCCGTCTTGGTGTTGACGACATACGCCAGGTTGGGTGCGTCCGCCGTCTGCGCGCCGGACTCCACGCGCGGGGCGGCCGAGGCGGCCGCCGGCAGGAAGCCGAGCGAGGCGGTCAGCGACAGTACGACGGGCACGGCGAGCGCCAGCCGACGTCTGGAACGCAGATGAGCCATGGGGTCTCCACATCATCCGGAAACGAAACCGGCCCGAGACACAGGTGGTGCTCGGGCAGGTGCATGACGAGTGTGCAGGGCGAAGCTATCTCCCGAACTCGCTGGCCAGCAATGGCTTCCGAGGATGACTTCGTGTTCCTGGCGTACCGATTTTCGAAAGAAGTCGGACAGGTTGAACCGGTCGGTGCGTGCCGCCGTGACGTTGAACAGGGAGCGCGAGCACGATCGAGCCCCCTTTTGGATCACGCCCGAAGGGCACTAACATCGCCGCCCGGTTCACGTGATCCACATCACTAACCTCACCATCGCATCCGCAACGCGAGGAGACTCCGTGGCAACCGACGCACCGCCCCCCTCGAAGTCAGAACACCGACTCCCCTCGACCGAGGAGTTCGTCGAGGTGCAGGAGAGCGCGGAGTTCGGTGAACTGCGCCGCTCCTACCGCTCCTTCGCCTTCCCCCTGACCGTCGCCTTCATCGCCTGGTACCTGCTGTACGTCCTGCTGTCGAACTACGCGGGCGACTTCATGGGCACCAAGCTGTTCGGCAACATCAACGTCGCCTTCGTCTTCGGCGTCGCACAGTTCGTCACCACGTTCCTCATCGCCTGGTGGTACTCGCGGCACGCCGCCGCGAAGCTCGACCCCAAGGCCGAGGCCATCAAGTCCCGGATGGAGGGCGGCGCATGAGCCCCGTACAGCAGACTTTCCTCGCCGCGAACGAGGCCAGTGAGCACCGGCCGCTGATCATCACCCTGTTCGCGCTGTTCGTCCTGGCGACGCTCGGCATCACCGTCTGGGCGGGCCGCCAGACCAAGGACGCCGCCGACTTCTACGCGGGCGGGCGCCAGTTCAGCGCCTTCCAGAACGGCCTCGCGGTCTCCGGCGACTACATGTCGGCCGCCTCGTTCCTCGGTATCGCGGGCGCGATCGCCCTCTTCGGGTACGACGGCTTCCTGTACTCCATCGGCTTCCTGGTCGCCTGGCTGGTCGCCCTGCTCCTGGTGGCCGAGCCGCTCAGGAACTCCGGCCGCTACACCATGGGCGACGTGCTCGCGTACCGCATGCGCCAGCGCCCGGTCCGCACGGCGGCCGGTACGTCCACGATCGTCGTGTCGATCTTCTATCTGCTGGCCCAGATGGCGGGCGCGGGCGTCCTCGTCTCGCTGCTCCTCGGTATCACCTCGGACTTCGGCAAGATCCTCATCGTCGCCCTCGTCGGCGTCCTGATGATCGTGTATGTCTCCATCGGCGGTATGAAGGGCACCACCTGGGTGCAGATGGTGAAGGCCGTGCTGCTGATCGGCGGCACGATCCTCATTACGTTCCTGGTGCTGCTGAAGTTCAACTTCAACATCTCCGACCTGCTCGGCACCGCCGCCGAGAACAGCGGCAAGGGCGCCGCCTTCCTGGAGCCCGGCCTCCAGTACGGCGCAACCGGCACCACCAAGCTCGACTTCATCTCCCTCGGCATCGCCCTGGTGCTCGGCACCGCCGGTCTGCCGCACATCCTGATCCGCTTCTACACGGTGCCCAACGCCAAGGCCGCCCGGAAGTCCGTGAACTGGGCCATCGGCATCATCGGCGGCTTCTACCTGATGACCATCGCCCTCGGCTTCGGCGCCGCCGCGCTGATCTCCCAGGACGAGATCATCGCCTCCAACCCGTCCGGCAACACGGCCGCCCCGCTGCTCGCCCTGCACCTGGGCGGCGTCGACTCGGCCTGGGGCGCGATCCTGCTGGCCACGATCTCGGCGGTGGCCTTCGCGACGATCCTCGCCGTGGTCGCCGGCCTCACCCTGGCCTCGTCGTCCTCCTTCGCGCACGACATCTACGCCAACGTCATCCGCAAGGGGAAGGCCACCGACAAGGAGGAGATGAAGGCGGCCCGCTGGGCGACCGTCTTCATCGGCATCGTCTCCATCGCCCTCGGCGCCCTCGCCCGCGACCTCAACGTGGCCGGCCTGGTCGCCCTGGCCTTCGCGGTCGCGGCCTCCGCCAACCTGCCGACGATCCTCTACAGCCTGTTCTGGAAGCGGTTCACCACCCAGGGCGCCCTGTGGTCGATCTACGGCGGCCTGATCGTGGCCGTCGGCCTGGTGCTGTTCTCGCCCGTCGTCTCCGGCGACCCCAAGGCGATGTTCCCCGACGTCGACTTCGCCTGGTTCCCGCTGAAGAACCCGGGCATCATCTCCATCCCGTTCGGCTTCTTCATGGGCTGGCTGGGCACGGTCCTGTCCAAGGAGGAGCCCGACACCGGCAAGTACGCCGAGCTGGAGGTACGGTCCCTGACCGGCACCGGCGCCCACTGATCCCACCCCGGTACGCGGCCGCGTCGTAGGCCTGTGTGTAGGTCCCTACGACGCGGCCGCGCCGTACCTGTGTGATCAGGCCGCTGTGGCTGTCACTGCCGTCGCGTAGGCTCGCAGGCGTCGGACAATGTGCTCCGCTGTGTGTGATCCGCTGCGAGGGAGGGGGCCTACGTGCTCATCGACACCTACGGCCGGGTGGCCACCGACCTGAGGGTCTCGCTCACCGACCGGTGCAATCTGCGCTGCACGTACTGCATGCCCGAGGAGGGCCTGCAGTGGCTGGCCAAGCCGGACCTGCTCACGGACGACGAGATCGTCCGCCTGATCGACATCGCGGTGACGTCCCTGGGCATCGAGGAGGTCCGCTTCACCGGCGGCGAGCCGCTGCTGCGCCCCGGCCTGGTGGGCATCGTGGAGCGTGTCGCCGCCCTGGAGCCGCGTCCCCAGATGTCGCTGACCACCAACGGCATCGGCCTCCGGCGCACCGCGGCGGCGCTGAAGGCGGCGGGCCTGGACCGGGTGAACGTCTCCCTGGACACCCTGCGCCCCGGCGTCTTCAAGACCCTCACCCGCCGGGACCGCCACCGGGACGTCCTCGAGGGCCTGCACGCCGCCCGCGAGGCGGGCCTGATCCCGGTGAAGGTGAACTCGGTCCTGATGCCCGGGCTGAACGACGACGAGGCCCCGGACCTGCTCGCCTGGGCGGTGGCGCACGACTACGAGCTGCGCTTCATCGAGCAGATGCCCCTGGACGCCCAGCACGGCTGGAAGCGCGACGGCATGATCACCGCCGGGGACATCCTGGCGTCCCTGCGGACCCGCTTCGAGCTGACCGCCGAGGGCGACGAAGCCCGCGGCTCGGCCCCGGCCGAGCGCTGGCTGGTGGACGGCGGCCCGCACCGCGTCGGCGTCATCGCCTCCGTCACCCGCCCGTTCTGCGCGGCCTGCGACCGCACCCGCCTGACGGCCGACGGCCAGATCCGCACCTGCCTGTTCGCCCGCGAGGAGACCGACCTGCGCGCCGCCCTGCGCTCCGGCGCCCCGGACGAGGAGATCGCCCGCATCTGGCGCCTGGCGATGTGGGGCAAGAAGGCGGGCGCGGGCCTGGACGACCCCACCTTCGTCCAGCCGGACCGCCCCATGTCAGCGATCGGCGGCTGAGGCCTTGGGCCTTACGCGCCCGGGGGCGCTTCCCAGTCCTCGAACTTGACGACGTCCTTCAAAAACCCCCGAACCCCGAGAAACTGCGAAAGATGCTCCCGATGCTCCTCGCACGCGAGCCACGTCTTCCGCCGCTCCGGCGTATGAATCTTCGGGTTGTTCCAGGCCAGCACCCATACGGCAGCCGCACGGCAGCCCTTGGCGGAACAGATGGGGGTCTCGTCACTCACAGGTTCGTCTCACCGCTGCGCAGAAAAGGCGACGCCGAGCAGCCACGGGGGGAGCTGCCCGGCGTCGGTCCGTCGCTCCGACGGGGGATGCGGAGCGCGTACGAAGTATGTCACGGGTAACCGCTTGCCGTGCACTGGAACAACATGATTGATCTGAGCTTTTACTGAGCTTGGTGCAGACCCTATTCGGGCCGTCCGCGCGCCGGATCGCCCACGACGTCTTCGGGGACGCCCTCAGGGGCGGATTCCGGGACGGGTTCCGTGAACCCGTCGTCCTCGTCACGCGGCGGCGCGAGCATCGGCCGGGGCTGCACGGCCACGAACGTCGACGGCAGCGACGGCGCGTTCTCCCGCCCGGCGTTGGCGATCACCACCGCGATATAGGGCAGCACCGCGCCGAGCACCAACGCCACGATCGCGACGTGCCGTTCCACGTTCCAGAGCGTGGCGGCCAGGATCACCGAGACCGTACGGACCGACATCGAGATGACGTACCGGCGCTGCCGGCCGCGGACGTCCTCCTGGAGGCCCTGCCGGGCTCCGGTGATCCGGAACACCTGGGCGTTACCGCCGTCACCATGCTTCCGCATCACATTCCACCATCCGTCCGCATCGGACCTCTCCCTGGCCCGTCCCAGCTCCGCACCGGTCGGGAACCGGGGCCGGACAGCCTCCACGTTACGCCGCGCCTGCGCCGCCTACGAGACCCGGTACCCGCCCTGCCTGCGCGAACGGCATCCGCAGGAGCGCGTACGACCCACCCGACATGCGCCGTACGGCGGACCGGCCGAAACTGGGTGTAATGCTCACGTCGAGCCGTACGAGGAGGCAGCCATGGGCTGGTTGTGGGCGATCATCGTGGGATTCGTGCTGGGCCTGATCGCCAAGGCGGTCATCCCCGGTAAACAGCACACCCCCCTCTGGCTGACCACCATCCTTGGCATGCTCGGCGCCATCGCCGGCAACGCCATCGCCCGGGGCTTCGGTGTCGACGAGACGCCCGGCATCGACTGGAGCCGCCATATCTTCCAGCTCGTCGCCGCAGTCATCATCGTCTTCCTCGGCGACATGGCGTACATGCAGCTGAGGGGCGGCAAACGGCGGGCCTGACAGACGTACGGCGCAGGGGGCGGCCTCCGGTGCCGGAAGCCGCCCCCTGCGCTCGCGTACGGCCGCTCAGGCGCCCGTGACCTCGACCGCCGCCAGGTTCTTCTTGCCCCGGCGCAGCACCAGCCAGCGTCCGTGCAGCAGGTCCTCCTTGGCGGGGATCGCGTCCTCGGAGTCGACCTTCACGTTGTTCACGTAGGCACCGCCCTCCTTGACCGTGCGGCGCGCCGCGGACTTGCTGGGCACCAGGCCCACCCCGGCGAACAGGTCCACGGCGGGAGCCAGCTCGGCGACCTGGATGTGCGGCACCTCGGACAGGGCCGCGGCCAGCGTCCTGGCGTCCAGCCCGGTCAGCTCGCCCTGGCCGAAGAGGGCCTTGGACGCGGCGATCACGGCGGCCGTCTGGTCGGCGCCGTGCACCAGCGTCGTCAGCTCCTCGGCGAGCGCGCGCTGCGCGGCCCGGGCCTGCGGACGCTCCTCCGTCTGCTGCTCCAGCTCCTCCAGCTCCGCACGGGACCTGAACGACAGGATCCGCATGTACGTGGAGATGTCCCGGTCGTCCACGTTCAGCCAGAACTGGTAGAACGCGTACGGCGTCGTCAGCTCCGGGTCGAGCCAGACGGCGCCGCCCTCCGTCTTGCCGAACTTGGTGCCGTCCGCCTTCGTCATCAGCGGTGTCGCCAGGGCGTGCACGTTGGCGTGCGGCTCCAGCCGGTGGATCAGGTCGAGGCCGGCCGTGAGGTTGCCCCACTGGTCGCTGCCGCCCTGCTGGAGGGTGCAGCCGTACCTCCGGTACAGCTGGAGGAAGTCCATACCCTGCAGGATCTGGTAGCTGAACTCGGTGTAGCTGATGCCCTCGGAGGACTCCAGGCGCCGGGCGACGGAGTCCTTGGTCAGCATCTTGTTGACGCGGAAGTGCTTGCCGATGTCGCGCAGGAACTCGATCGCGGACAGGTTCTGCGTCCAGTCGAGGTTGTTCACCATGACGGCCGCGTTCTCGCCCTCGAAGGACAGGAACGGCTGGATCTGGCCGCGCAGCTTCTCGACCCAGCCGGCGACCGTCTCCGGATCGTTCAGCGTGCGCTCCGCCGTGGGGCGCGGGTCGCCGATGAGGCCCGTGGCGCCGCCCACCAGTGCCAGCGGCCGCAGACCGGCCTGCTGGAGCCGCCGCATGGTGAGCACCTGCACCAGATGCCCCACATGCAGCGACGGCGCGGTCGGGTCGAAGCCGCAATAGAACGTGACGGGACCGTCCGCGAGCGCCTTGCGCAGTGCTTCCTCGTCGGTGGAGAGGGCGAACAGCCCCCGCCACTTGAGCTCGTCGACGATGTCCGTCACGGTTCTCGTGTCTCCTTGGATGATCTTCGGGCAGTCGGGTGACCGCCGCATACGAGGTTATACGCCCCGACTGACAGAGCTCATATTGAAATCGGGCACCCGCAGCGCAGGCATGGCAGCCCGGGTGAACCAGTCGCTCCACTCCCGCGGCAGCGTCTTCTCGGTCCGCCCCGCCTCCGTGGCCCGGCCCAGCAGGCCGACCGGTGACTCGTTGAACCTGAAGTTGTTCACCTCGCCGACGACCTCGCCGTTCTCCACCAGGTACACCCCGTCCCGGGTCAGGCCGGTCAGCAGCAGTGTCGCCGGGTCGACCTCGCGGATGTACCAGAGGCAGGTCAGCAGCAGACCGCGCTCGGTGCTCGCGACCATCTCCTCCAGGGAGCGGCCCTCGCCCCCGTTCTCCAGGATCAGGTTGTCGATCCCCGGCGCCAGCGGAAGACCGGACAGCCCGGCGCTGTGCCTGCTGGTGATCAGATGCTTCAGCTCGCCCTGGCCCACCCACTCGGTGGGGGTCAGCGGCAGCCCGTTGTCGAACACCGACGAGTCGCCGCTGGAGGAGTGCGCGAGCACGAAGGGCAGCGCCTCCAGGCCGGGCTCGTTCGGGTCGCTGCGCAGGGTCAGCGGCAGCTCGCTCAGCTTCTCGCCGACGCGCGTGCCGCCGCCGGGCTTGGAGAACACCGTCCGGCCCTCGGCCGCGTCCCGGCCCGACGCCGACCACATCTGGTAGATCAGCAGGTCCGCGACCGCGGTCGGCGGCAACAGCGTCTCGTACCGCCCGGCGGGCAGCTCGATGCGCCGTTCCGCCCAGCCCAGGCGTACGGCCAGTTCGGCGTCGAGCGCGGCCGGGTCGACGTCCTTGAAGTCCCGGGTCGACCGGCCCGCCCACGCCGAGCGCGTACGGTCCGGCGACTTGGCGTTCAGCTCCAGCGTCCCGTTGGGCTGGTCGTGGCGCAGCCGCAGCCCCGCCGACGTACCGAGGTAGGTGGAGGTCAGCTCGTGGTTGGCGAAGCCGTACAGCTCGCGTCCGCCGGCACGCGCGCGTGCGAACGACTCACCCAGCGCCGGCGCGAAGTCGGCGAAGACGGCGGACGAGGTCTCGGCGGGCGCATCCGTGAAGTCCGGTGACTGAGGCACACCCGTGACCAGCGGCTGCGCGTCCTCGGCCGGCCCGGCGCCCCGCGCGGCGGCCTCCGCGGCCCGCACCAGCGGCTCCAGCTCGTCCACGGTCACCGCGGACCGCGACACCACCCCGGACGCCGTGCCCTCCTTGCCGTCGACGGTCGCGATCACGGTGAGCGTGCGCCCGCGCGTGACGCCGTTGGTGGTCAGCGCGTTGCCCGCCCAGCGCAGGTTGGCGGTCGACTGCTCGTCGGCGATCACGACACAGCCGTCGGCCCGGGACAGCTCCAGGGCCCGCTCGACGATCTCGTGCGGCTTGCTCGTGGGGGCGCTCATCGGCCGGCCTCCTGCGTGGTGTTCAGAATGCTGACGCCCCTGAAGAGGGCGGACGGGCAGCCGTGCGAGACGGCGGCGACCTGGCCGGGCTGGGCCTTGCCGCAGTTGAAGGCGCCGCCCAGGACGTACGTCTGGGGACCGCCGACGGCCGCCATGGAGCCCCAGAAGTCGGTGGTCGTGGCCTGGTAGGCGACGTCCCGCAGCTGCCCGGCGAGCCGCCCGTTCTCGATCCGGAAGAAGCGCTGCCCGGTGAACTGGAAGTTGTAGCGCTGCATGTCGATGGACCAGGACCGGTCCCCGACGACGTAGATGCCGCGCTCGACCCCGCCGATGAGATCCTCCGTCGACATCCCGGCGGGATCCGGCCGCAACGACACGTTGGCCATGCGCTGCACCGGCACGTGGGCGGGGGAGTCGGCGAAGGCGCACCCGTTGGACCGCTCGAACCCGGTCAGCCGCGCGATGCGCCGGTCCAGTTGGTAGCCGACCAGCGTCCCGTCCCGCACCAGATCCCAGGACTGCGCCTCGACGCCCTCGTCGTCGTACCCGACGGTCGCAAGGCCGTGCTCGGCGGTGCGGTCACCGGTGACGTTCATCAGCTCCGAGCCGTAGCGCAGCTTGCCGAGCTTGTTGAAGGTGGCGAAGGAGGTGCCGGCGTAGGCGGCCTCGTAGCCGAGCGCCCGGTCCAGTTCCGTGGCGTGCCCGATGGACTCGTGGATGGTCAGCCACAGGTTGGACGGGTCGACGACCAGGTCGTACAGGCCCGGCTCGACGCTCGGCGCCCGCATCTTCTCGGCGAGCAGCCCGGGAAGCTGCTCGAGCTCGGCGTCCCAGTCCCAGCCGGTGCCCGTGAGGTACTCCCAGCCGCGCCCGACGGGCGGCGCGATGGTGCGCATGGAGTCGAACTCGCCGCTCGACTCGTCGACCGACACGGCGGTCAGCTGCGGGTGCAGCCGCACGCGCTGCTGCGTGGTCACGGTCCCGGCCGTGTCGGCGTAGAACTTGTTCTCGTGCACGGTGAGCAGCGAGGCGTCGACGTGGTCCACCCCGTCGGCGGCGAGCAGCCGCATGCTCCACTCGGTCAGCAGCCCGGACTTCTCCTCGTCGGGCACGGTGAACGGATCGATCTCGTACGACGAGATCCACGTCTTCTCGGCATGCACGGGCTCGTCGGCGAGCTCCACCCTCTCGTCCGACCCGGCGGCCTTGATCACCTGGGCGGACAGCTTCGCCATCGCCACCGCCTGACTCGCCACCTTGGCGGCGGCGTCCATGGTCAGGTCCACACCGGACGCGAACCCCCACGTCCCGCCGTGCACGACCCGCACCGCGTACCCCAGATCGGTGGTGTCCGACGACCCGGACGGCTTGCCGTCCCTGAGCCGCCAGGACGCACTGCGCACCCGCTCCAGCCGGAAGTCGGCGTGCTCCGCACCCAGCGCACGCGCGCGTGCCAGCGCGGCGTCGGCCAGGGCGCGTAGGGGCAGTGCCAGAAATGACTGATCGACCTCATTGGCCACGAGCGGCCTCCCCTTTGTCACCGTAAGCGAGAAGTGTCTGTCCTGAGATGCGTGTGTCCCGCAGTGAATCATGCAGCCCCTATATCCGTGGCTTCCAATGCATTCTCGCCATGGAGGACCCCGGATGAGGCAGCGGTGTCATCAGTGGCCAGTAAGGTAAAGGGCTGGAGCCCACGGGGGGAA
The DNA here is from genome assembly GCF_042672405.1 of Streptomyces sp. NPDC127197. Lineage (NCBI taxonomy): Bacteria > Bacillati > Actinomycetota > Actinomycetes > Kitasatosporales > Streptomycetaceae > Streptomyces > Streptomyces sp. NPDC127197. The sequence goes on from NZ_JBHXVG010000026.1 coordinate 73,620, forward strand.
TGGGCCCTCCTCCCGTCTCGTTTCCGCTGCCCGCCCGACGGGGCAGCCGTAGCCGCGAGTCGAGCACAAGGGAGATCGGCGAGAGCATGGACGTGTTCGCAACGCACCGGCAGCTCATCAAGGACTACGACGACTTCACGACCTCCTTGGTATGGGTGCGAGATCCGGCCATCAGGAACCATCTCGACGAGGAACGCAGCGACAAGACCCGCTGGCCCGACCCCTGGATCTCCCTCAACCCCACCTTCCGAAGCGGCGGAACGGTCGACGCCCTCGTCGACGACAACGTGCTGCACCGCGACTGCCGGGACTACTACTTCCGTGAGAAGCGGGACAAGGAGGACCCGGGCAGCCGTACGCTCACCCTCCACCATCACCAGCGCCAGGCGATCGAGGCGGCCAAGTCGCGCGAGTCGTATGTCCTGACGACCGGTACGGGATCGGGTAAGAGCCTCTCCTACCTCATCCCCATCGTCGACTCGGTACTGCGCGAGCCCAATCCCGACGGCATCTCCGCGATCGTGGTCTATCCGATGAACGCGCTCGCCAACAGCCAGAGGAACGAGCTGAAGCGCTATCTCCGCTGGGGAGTTCCTCCGGAGCAGCACGGTGCGGTCACCTTCGACCGGTACACCGGGCAGGAGCGCAAGGACCAGAAGAAGTCCGTGCTGAGCCGCAAGCCGGACATCCTGCTCACCAACTACATGATGCTGGAGTACCTGCTCACCCGCCCGGAGGAGCGGCAGGAGTTGATCGCCGCGGCGAAGGGCCTGCGCTTCCTCGTCCTGGACGAACTCCACACCTACCGCGGACGCCAGGGCGCGGATGTCGCTCTTCTCGTCCGAAGACTGCGCGACGCCTGTGAAGCACCCCGTCTTCAGTGCGTGGGAACCTCGGCGACCATGGCCACCGCCGAGACCTTCGCCGAGACGCGGCAGACGGTGGCAGACGTCGCCAGCCGCCTTTTCGGTACGACGGTGCGGCCGGAGCGGGTGATCGGTGAGAGCCTGCAGCGTGCGACCGTCCCTCCCCGTCGGCCGCTGCCCGACAGTGAACGGCGGGCGGCGCTCGCCGAGGCCGTACGACGTGCCGCGGCCGATCCCGCCGAGCTGCCCGAGGCGTACGGCGCCCTGAGCAGGGATCCGCTCGCCGTCTGGATCGAGGACACCTTCGGACTCGACAAGGAGCCGGGTACCGGACGGGTCAAGCGCCGCCGCCCCACCACCATCCCCGAGGCGGCGGTCGCCCTTCGCAAGGAGTGCGGCGAGGACGAGACCGCCTGTGGCCGCGCGATCGAGACCATGCTGAAGGCGGGGGCACAGACCAAAAACGACGTGACCGACCGACCGCTGTTCGCCTTCCGGCTGCACCAGTTCCTGTCCAAGGGGGACACGGTCTACGCCAGTCTCGAACCGTCGGACACCCGCCACCTGACCAGCCAGTACCAGGTCAGAGTGCCCGGCAACCCGGAGTGGCCGCTGGTCCCGCTCGCGTTCTGCCGCGAGTGCGGTCACGACTTCCCGGTCGTCACGGTCGAAGGAAGCCCCCAGACCGGTCGGTATGTGGCTCGTCAGGACCCGGACGGCCCCGCCGAGCCGGGCGACGGCTACCTGTACGTGGACCAGGAGCGGCCCTGGCCCGACACCCTGGAAGAGGCCCTGGAGCGGCTTCCGGCCAGCTGGGTCGAGACCGACGACAACGGGCAGCGTGTCGTCGTCCAGCGGCGCTCCGGTGACCTGCCTCAGGAGGTGTGGATCGGGCCCGACGGTGTGACTGCCGAGCGGGGGACGGGCCTGCGCGCCTGGTGGATCGCCGCCCCGTTCCGCTTCTGCCCGCGCTGCCGCGTCAGTTATGAGCAGTTGCGCGTACGGGACTTCGCCAAGCTGGCCACCTTCTCGGCCGAGGGCCGCAGCTCCGCCGTGTCCCTGGTGAGCGCCAGTGTCGTACGTTCCCTGCGAGGTCAGCCCGAACTCAAGCCGCGGGCCCGCAAGTTGCTCACCTTCGTGGACAACCGCCAGGACGCCAGTCTCCAGGCTGGACACTTCAACGACTTCGCACAGGTCACCCAGGTCAGAGGGGCGCTCTATCGGGCGCTGCACAAGGCGGGGCCAGCCGGTCTGCGGCACGACACCCTGCCCGAGGCCGTGGCGGAGGCCCTGGCCCTGCCACTGACGGCTTTCGCGCGCAAGCCCGAGGTGAAGTACCGGCAGCTTGAGGACACCCTGTCCGCGATGCGATCGGCGTTGACGTACCGGCTCTACGCCGATCTGGAGCGCGGCTGGCGGCTGACCATGCCCAACCTCTCCCAGACCGGCCTACTCCGCTTCGACTACACCTCCCTCGCGGAGATCGCCGCCGACGAGGAGGAGTGGCGAGGCACCCACTGGGCTCTCGAGGGCGACGCCCCCGCCCATCGGGAGGAGATCGCCCGCACACTCCTCGACGAACTGCGCCGAGCTCTGGCCGTCGACGAGAAACGTCTCACCAAGCTGGGCCACGACCAGCTCGTGGCCGTCAGCGAGAAGCATCTGGCAGGCATCTGGGCGATCCCGGAGAACGATCCGCGCACTCCCTCCCGGGTGGCGTTCGCAGGCCCCGGCCCCAAGGGAGCCCCCTCCGCGGACGCCGTCTACTTCGGTGCCCGGGGTGGTTACGGACGTTACCTCCGCAGGGCCGGAGCCTTCGGGGCACTGCCCCAGCTGGCAGGCAAGGAGATGTCCGTCGCCGACGCGGACGCCGTGATCCACCACCTGCTCGAGGTGCTGACGAGAACCGGCCTGCTCACCGTGGTGGACGAGGGGCCGGACGGACGTCTCGCCCGCCAGCTGTGCGTCTCCTCCCTGATCTGGCTGCCGGGCGACGGGGAGAGCGCGGAGCCGGACCCCGTACGCAAGACCCTGGACCCGGAGGCCACCGCGCGCGTCAATCCGTTCTTCCGCGATCTCTACCGCGAGACAGCAGCAGAACTCGGGGGGCTGGAAGCCCGGGAGCACACCGCTCAGGTCGAGTCCACGATGCGGCAGATACGCGAGGACGCCTTCCGGGACGGCGATCTCCCGCTGCTCTACTGCTCGCCCACCATGGAACTGGGCGTCGACATCGCCGAACTCAACGCGGTGGCGATGCGCAATGTCCCGCCCACGCCCGCCAACTACGCCCAGCGTTCCGGCCGCGCGGGCCGTTCCGGTCAGCCCGCTCTGGTCACCACGTACTGCTCCACGGGCAGCGCCCACGACCAGTACTACTTCCGCCGCTCCGGACTCATGGTCTCCGGCAGTGTCGCCCCACCGCGCATCGACCTCACCAACGAGGACCTGCTCCGTTCGCACGTCCAAGCCGTCTGGCTGGCCGAGACGCAGGTGCCCCTGGGCTCCTCGATGACCGACATCATCGACATCAGGGCCACCGGGAAGCCCGGGGAGGCGCTGCCCCTGCCCATGCACACAAAGCTGTCCACGGCCCTCGACAGTGAGACCGCCCGGCAGCGTGCCATCGCCCGCTGCACCGAGCTCCTCGCCCCCCTCGCGGGCGATCTCGTCACCACCTCCTGGTGGTACGACGGCTGGATCACCGACCGGGTCAGGGACACCCGGCGCCGCTTCGACAACGCGTGCGACCGGTGGCGCCGGCTGTACCGGAGGGCCTTCGAGGAGCGCGCCGAACAGCACCGTCTCGCCGATGACACTTCCGGCACCGCGCGCGACCGGCGCCGTGCCCAGGCTCGCCGGGCCCAGGCCGAGAACCAGCTCAAGCTGCTGCGCAACGAGAGCTCCGACAACAACGACGACTCGTTCTCCGACTTCTACACCTACCGCTACTTCGCCTCCGAGGGCTTCCTGCCCGGCTACTCGTTTCCCCGGCTGCCCCTTGCCGCGTACGTTCCCGGAGAGCGCGGCGAGAGCCGGTACGGACAGAAGCGCGGCGCCTACATCCAGCGCCCCCGGTTCATCGCCATCGGCGAGTTCGGACCCGGTGCCCTGATCTACCACGAGGGGCGCCGCTACACGGTGTCGAACGTCCAGGTGCCGATCAGCGACAACCCCGGGCAGATCGCCACCATCGATGCCAAGGTCTGCCGGGCCTGCGGCTACTGGCACGAGCGCAGCGAGGGCCGCGACACCTGTGTGCACTGCCACGCCCCGCTAGTCGAGATCCTCAACCGCCTGATGCAGCTCACGACGGTGTACGCCGAACCCCGTCGCCGCATCTCCTCCGACGAGGAGGAGCGCCTCAAGGAAGGGTTCGAACTGCGTACGGCCTACCGCTTCCACCACGGCAGCCTGACGGCCGACATCACCAAGCCCGTTCCCGATGGGACGGAGCGGGCGGTCGCCGAGCTGACGTACGGAGACGCCGGCGTCCACGTGATCAACCTGGGCCGCCGCAAGCGCAAGATCCGCAGCGATGTCGGATTCTGGCTGGATCCTGTCTCCGGCCGCTGGCTGAGTGAGGGAAAGGCCGCGGCCGAGCGTCCGGAGACCACGGCGGAGCAGGAGGCCCTCGCCGCCTTCGAGAGCGCCCGCAGCACGTTCAAGGTCGTGCCCTACGTCCAGGACAGCAAGAACATCGCCGTGCTGAGGCTGGCCGCCCCGGTCGACCGGCAGACCGCCGTCACCCTGCGCTACGCCCTGGAACGCGGCATCGAGGCGTACTACCAGCTGGAGGACGCCGAACTCAACAGCGAGGACCTCCCCGACCCGGACGGGCGGGCCCGCATGCTGTTCGTCGAGGGCGCGGAGGGCGGCGCGGGTGTTCTGCGGCTGCTCCACGACGACGAGGACGCGCTGGCAGCCGTGGCCGGGCAGGCCCTGGAGATCATCCACGTCAAACCCGACGGCACTGACCTCGGCCAGGCCAAGGGTGCCCGGGAACGCTGCGAGTTCGGCTGCTACGACTGCCTGCTCACCTACCACAACCAGCGCTTCCACCCCGACATCCGTCGGCTTCTCGTGGTCGACCTGCTCCGCGACCTCGCCGCGAGCCGCGCCGTCCAGCGGCAGCCGCAGGCCGCCAGCCCGGTGCTGCACGCCGCCGACCTGGCCGTCCGGAGCCCGCACGCGGGCGGCGGCGACTTCGTGCGGTGGCTGCGCGAAAACGGCTACCGGCTCCCCGACGCCACCAGCGAGGAGGTGACCTCGGCGCGCGCGGTGCCGGACTTCGTCTACCGTCTCTCGGACGCGGACGTCGCGGTCTTCCTGGACCTCCCAGGTCACGGCACACCCGACGACACGCGCGACACACGGGCCCGGACGCGGCTGGAGAACCGCAGCTGGCTCGTGATCGAAATCGGCAGTGACAGTGACAAGGAGTGGCACAACACGGTGCGCGCACACCCGAACGTCTTCGGCCCGGGCAGGGGCACCCGATGAGCCCCCGGCACGCCCCCGGCTCCCTGGTCTCGGCGCGGGGCCGCGACTGGGTGGTGCTCCCGGGCACCACGGACGACTTCGTGATCGCCCGGCCGCTCGACGGGGACAGCGAGTTCGACACCCTGCTCTTCCCCGGGGAAACGGCCGACCCCGGCTTCGCTGCCCCGAGCCTGCCGCCGCTGCCGGATCCCGACGAGGCCGCTTCCGGGGACCTGTTCCCCGGCGGGGAGGACATCGGGGACTTCGCATCCGCGTCCCTGCTGCGCACCGCGCTGCGGATCACCGGGACCTCCAGCGCGGGCCCCTTCCGCTGCCTGTCCGGGATCGCCGTACAGCCCCGCCAGTACCAGCTGGTGCCGCTCATGGTGGCCCTGCGCATGGACACCGTACGGCTGCTGATCGGCGACGACGTCGGCATCGGCAAGACCGTCGAGGCCGCCCTGATCGCCAGAGAACTGCTGGAACAGGGCTCGGCCGTCAAACTGTCCGTCCTTTGTTCCCCCGCGCTGGCCGAGCAGTGGCAGCGTGAGCTTCACGAGAAGTTCGGCCTGGACGCGGAACTCGTCCTGCCCTCGACCGCGGCCCGGCTCGAGCGGGGCATCCTCGATCCCGACCAGACGATCTTCGACCGCTACCCCTACACGATCGTCTCCACCGACTTCATCAAGCAGCGCGAACGCCGGGACGCCTTCCTGCGCACCTGCCCCGACCTGCTCATCGTCGACGAGGCCCACACCTGCATCGGCGCGGGCGCCGGCCGCCAGCAGCGCTACGAACTCCTCAAGGGACTCGCCGAGGACCCCGGACGCCACCTGTTGCTGGTCACCGCCACCCCGCACAGCGGCGACAGCGATGCGTTCGCCAAGCTCACCGGGTTGCTCGACCCGAAACTCGCCGCCCTCGACCCGACGATCCCCGCCCACCGCGACCGCCTCGCCCGCCACCTGGTGCAGCGCAGGCGCCGCGACATCAAGTCCTTCCTCGGCGAGGACACCCCCTTCCCTGGTGACCGGCTGCTCCGCGAGGTTCCGTACCGCCTGGACCCCGCGTACGCGGAATTCGTGGCCGACGTCATCGGCTACGCCCGGGAGCAGGTCCGCCACACCGACGGCGAGTTGCGCAACCGTATGAGCTGGTGGTCGGTGCTCGCGCTACTGCGCTGTGTGCTGTCCTCCCCGGACGCCGCCGAGGCCACTCTCACCACCCGGGCGGCGGTCAGCGCGGCCCGCACGCCGCAGGAGGCCGACCGGCTCGGCCGCGAGTCCGTCCTGGAAACCACCGACGAGGAGGCCGTCGAGGGCCTGGACGCGGTGCCCGGCGCGGTCCTCGCGCCGGAGGACGGCCTGGCTGCCACGGGACAGGACACAGCGGGCGCGCCGGAAACCCCGGCCGGTGACGGCGAGACCGACACGGCCGCCCCCGACGGTCCGGCGGATCAGCCGACCGCGGCGGGCAAGGCCGGCCATCGTCCCCAGGACCCCCATCTCAAAGCGTTCGCGAAGCGCGCCGCGGCCCTAGTCGGCCCCGAACACGACGCCAAACTGCGTCTCCTCGTCGACGAGGTCACCGCCCTCATCGACGAAGGCCACGACCCCATCGTGTTCTGCCGGTACATCCCCACCGCCCGCTACGTCCGCAAGCACCTCGCCGAGGCCCTCGAACGCCGCGTCCACGTTGAGGCGGTCACCGGTGACCTCCCGCCAGAGGCCCGCGAGAAGCGCATCGCCGAGCTCGCCGCCCGCCCTGGCCGTCAGGTGCTGGTCGCCACCGACTGCCTCTCCGAGGGCGTCAACCTCCAGGAGCGGTTCAGCGCCGTACTCCACTACGACCTGTCCTGGAACCCCACACGCCACGAGCAGCGCGAGGGCCGCGTCGACCGGTTCGGCCAGCGCAGCGAGCACGTGAAGGTCGTCACCCTGTACGAGACGGACACCGGCATCGACGGAATCGTCCTGGAAGTACTGATCCGCAAGCACCGGGACATCGCCCGCCAGACCGGCGTAGCCCTTCCCGTCCCCGACGCGGGCCAAGGCGTGCTGCACGCCCTCACCCGCAGCCTGCTGCTGCGTGGCCGCCCTGAGGCGGTGGCCCCCGACCAGCTGGCCTTCGATTTCGGCACGGACGAGGAACTGGGCCGGGCCCGTGACGAGCTCCACCGCGAATGGGAGAGCGCCGCCGACCGCGAGTCCAAGGTGCCCACCAAGTTCGCCCACTCCGCCCTGCGGCCCCAGGACGTCGAGAACGAACTCCGCGCCCTGCGCCAGGTCCTCGGCGAACCCCGCGACATCGCCGTCTTCACCCGGGAGTCCCTGGCCGCCCTGCGCGCCCCCGTCCGCACGGACACCCGCGGCGCCGGATTCACCGTCCAGACGAACCCACTGCCGCCCGGACTCCGCCACTCGCTCGGCATCTACGACGCCGACGACCAGGCCGCAGCCGCCGCCGGCACCGGACGCGCCTCCGCCCGCACGTCAACCAGGGGACGGACCCGCACCACCGTCAGCCCCCGTGAGCTCGTCTTCCGCGAGGACCTGCCCGTACCCAAGGGCGAACAGGCGCTGGTCCGCACCGACCCGGCGGTCCGCGCCGTCGCGCGCTACGTGCTGGACTCCGCACTCGACCCGGCCATCCGCGACCAGGACCGCCCCGCCCGCCGCCTCGGCGTCGTACGCACCAAGGCCGTAGACATCTACACGGTGCTGCTGCTCACCCGCTACCGGTTCAAGCTCAGCCTGCCCCAGAAGAACTCCCCGCGCCCCAAGGAGCTCGTCGCCGAGGACGCCCGCGTCCTCGCCTGGCGCCCGGACGACGAGGGCGGCCTCGAATGGCTGGACGACGCGGAGACGGCCGCCCTCCTCGCCGCCACCCCGGACGGCAACGTCATGCCCGAGCTGCGGCACCGCACGATCAGGCGCGCTCTTGGCGAACTCGAACTCCCCGAAGTACGCGACCACTTGCTGCACCACGGCCAGGAGCTGGCGGATCAGCTCGCCGCCGCCCATCTGCGGGTCCGCGAGGCCGCGGGCGAACGCGGCCGGGCCCTGGGCGCCGCGGCGGCCCGCCGTATCACCGTGACGCCCGCGGGCCCCGCCGACCGCCTCGGCGTCTACGTGTTCGTACCTGCCGGAGGAGCCCGGTGACCGCCTTCACCCCCGAACCGCCGACCGTGGTCTCCGCCTCCTCCGCCGTACGCGTCGAGGGCCGGCTCCTCACCGCCGACCTCCTCGGCAGACTGGCCGCCGGAGACCGTGAACTGCCGGGCTGCGCCCCCGCCGACTACGGCCTCTACCGCGGCGAACGCATCGGCGACGCCGCCGGCCGGGCCTGGGCCGCCCTCACCGGCGCCTACCGCGTCTTCCGCGACGACCTAGCCAGGCTCCCCGAGACGAGCACGGCCACCACCCTGACCCGCAAGGCCTGGCTGCTACGGCTGTTCACCGAGCTCGGCTACGGACGGCTCAGCGGCGCGGGCGTGACCGTCAGGATTCCCGGCCGGGACGAGACCTGCCGGGCCAGTCACCGCTGGCAGGACCACCTGCCGGTCCACCTGCTGGCCTGGGGCACCTCCCTGGACGGCAGGGTCGGCAACCGGCGCGCCCCCCAGTCCGTGCTCCAGGAACTGCTCAACGTCTCCGGCAAGCACGTGTGGGGCCTGCTCTCCAACGGCCAGGTGCTGCGCGTCCTGCGCGACTCCACCTCCCTGGTCGGCTCGGCATACGTCGAGTTCGACCTCGAAGCGATCTTCGACGGCCAGCAGTACGCCGATTTCGTGCTGCTTTACTCCCTCCTGCACGCCTCCCGCTTCGAACTGGTCGCCAAGCCGGAGAAGAAGCGCCGCGGGCGTCGCGCGCAGAGCGAGCAGGACATCGAGTCCGAGGCCGCCGAGGGGGAGCGGGCGGAGGGCGACGACCAGTCGACCCAGGCGGAACTGGGGGACGAGGACACAGGCGCCGACGCCCCCGCCCTCACGGCCGCCGACTGCCGCATCGAATGGCTGCGCACCTACGCCATCGAGACCGGCCTGCGCGCCCGGGACAACCTCCGCGACCAGGTCGCCGAGGCCATCGGCGTCCTCGGCACCGGCTTCCTGGCGGCCAATCCCGACCTGTACAGCGCGGTCTCCCGCGGCGGCCGGAGAGGCCTTGAGGCCCTGGAGGAGCTCCACCACGAACTGCTCCGCCTGGCCTACCAGTTGGTGTTCCTGTTCGTCGCGGAGGACCGGAGCATCCTGCTCGACCGGACGGATACGCCCGAGATGCAGGACGCCCGCGACCGGTACGCCCGCTACTTCTCCACCCGCCGTCTGCGCCGTATCGCGTTCCGGCGGCCCGGTGACCGCAACACCGACCTCTGGCGCGCCCTCGCCATGGTCCTAGACGCCCTCGGCACCGACGGCGGTCAACCTCAGCTGGCCCTGCCCGAACTCGGCGGCCTGTACTTCCGGGCGAAGGAGGACTCGGCCGCCGCCACCCTGCTGGGCAGGGCCGAGCCCCTGCGTGCCGCCGAACTCCCCAACGAACACCTCCTGGAGGCCGTACGGCTGCTGGCCCGGGTACGAGACGAGGGCGGGCGCTGGCAGCGCGTCGACTACCGTCACCTGGGAGCCGACGAACTCGGCAGCGTCTACGAATCCCTGCTCGAACTCGTTCCGCGCCGCGACCCGGCGACCGGCCGCTTCCGGCTCCAGACGCTCGCGGGCAACAAGCGCAAGACGACCGGCGCCTACTACACCCCGACCGTCCTCATCGAGAAGCTCCTGGACCAGGCGCTCGACCCGGTCATAGAGCGGCGCGTGATCAACGGCAACCCTCATGAGCTGCTCAAGATCAATCTGGTGGATCCGGCGTGCGGCTCGGGCCATGTCCTGGTGGCCGCCGCCCGCCGTATCGCCTTGCGGTACGCCCAACTGGACACGGGAGAGCCGGAGCCGGCCCCGGAGAAGGTACGGGCGGCGATGGCCGACGTCGTACGCAACTGCGTCCACGGCGTCGACCTCAACCCCATGGCCGTGGAACTCGCCAAGGTCTCCCTGTGGCTGGAGTCCCTGGAACCCGGCCAGCCGCTCGCGTATCTGGACGACCGCATCAAGGTGGGCAACGCGCTTCTGGGAACGACGCCGAAGCTGATCGCGGAGGGCGTGCCGGACGGAGCGTTCAAGAAGCTGGCGGGTGACAACTCCAAGATCCTCACCGCCCTGAAGGCCGCCAACAAGAAGGAGCGCTCGGGAGGGAAGGGCACCCAGACGGCCATCGGTGCCGCCCTGGCGCGAACGGGGACGGCCGAGCTGCGGATGGAGGCCGAGGAACTGGCGAAGCTCCCGGACCGCACGCTTGCCGACGTACGCGACCACGCGCGCGCCTACGAGGAATACCTCGCCAAGTCACCGCACCTGCGCCGCCTCAAGCGCGTCGCGGACGCTTGGTGCGCGGCGTTCCTGTGGCCGAAGAGCGAGAAGGCTCCGCCGGCGGTCACTAGCTCGGTCCTCGAACAGCTGGTGGAGGGAGGGGACTTGGCGGAAGCGGTGGCGGTGACAGCGGCAGAGGAGGACGAGGAGCGCAGGCTCTCGGGCGAGCAGCAGCTCGACGCGATCGTCAGCCGTAACCGTTTTTTCCACTGGCACCTGGAGTTTCCCCGTGTCTTCCGCGTCGAGAACGACGAGGACGACGACCACAATCCCGACACGGGCTGGCAGGGCGGCTTCGACTGTGTGCTCGGCAACCCGCCGTGGGAGCGGGTCAAGATCCAGGAGAAGGAGTGGTTCGCGGCCCGGGGTGAGGACGAGATCGCGGACGCGGCGAACGCGAGCGAGCGGAAGAAGCTCATCGCGGGGTTGAAGGAGAGTGCGGAGCGGGCGGAGCGGGAGCTGTACGACGGCTTCCAGGTGGCGTTGCGGGAGGCGGCCGGTACGACGTTGATGCTGCGGAACTCGGGGATCTTCCCGTTGACCGGGCAGGGGGACGTCAACACGTATGCCGTGTTCGCGGAGAAGGCGCGGATGTTGTTGGGGCCGGAGGGGATGTCGGGGCTGGTGTTGCCTACCGGGATCGCTACGGACAAGACGACGTCGGGGTTCTTTGCGGATCTGGTGGATCGGCGGCAGTTGGTGACGGTGTTGGATATGGAGAACGAGGAGAAGTTGTTTCCTGACGTCCATAACCAGTATCGCTTCTGTCTGTTCACGGTTTCTGGCTCGGCCCTGCGGTACGAGTGGACGCGCCTCGCTTTTCGGGCTCGTCGTCCGGACCAGCTAGACAAGCGTGAGTTCACTCTGAACGCTACCGGGTTCCGGGACATCAACCCCAACAGCCTTACGTCGCCGGTGTGTGAGAGTCCGGAGCATTTGAGGGTGCTGCGGGGGATTCATGAGCGGGTGCCGGTGCTGTGGCGTCGGGTGGGGGGTGAGGACAATCCCTGGGGGTTGCGGTTCAAGACCATGTTCCACATGTCTGGTGACTCAGATCTGTTCCTTACGGAGGACGATCTTGACGAGGACGGTTGGACCTTGGATGAGACTGTTTACATCCGCGACGACAAGCGTGCCCTCCCCCTGTACGAGGGCAAGTTTGTGCACCATTTCGACGATCGCTTCGCGACGTTCGAGAACGCGACGCAAGCCCAGATCAACAAGGGCACGTTGCCCCGCTTCGACCTTGAGGACCACGCGGATCCGACCAAGGCGCCGTTGCCTCGGTACTGGATTCCGGAGGAGTTGGTCGACAGCCGGCTGGCGGGGGAACCCGGCCAGCCGGAGACGGAGTGGCGGCACGACTGGCTGCTGGGGTGGCGGGATGTGTGTCGGGCTTCGGACGAGCGTACGGTCATTGCTTCTGCGGTGCCGCGCACCGCGGTAGGTCACACGGCCCCGTTGCTGTTGCCGCTCCGGCAGGATCTCCCTCTGGACGGACTTCTGGCCAACCTCTCCGCTTTCGTACTGGACTTCGCCGCACGCCAGAAGGTCTCCGGCGCCCACCTCACCTACACCTACCTGGAACAGCTCCCGATCCTGCCCCCCGACACCTACACCCGCCCCACCCCCTGGCTGGGCGGCAGCACCCTCGCCCCCTGGATCCGCGACCGAGTCCTCGAACTCACCTACACCTCCTACGAGATGGCCCCCTTCGCCCGCCACCTCAGCGACGAGGACCCGCCGTTCATCTGGAACGAGGATCGCCGTTTCGAGATCCGAGCCGAGCTGGACGCCGCGTATTTTCACCTCTACGGGATCCCAGAGGCCGACATCGAACTCGTCCTGGACAGCTTCCGCGCGTTCCAGAACAAGTCGCCTGAACTCTTCGAGCGGACCAAGTACAGGATCCTCACCATCTACAGGGAGATGGAGAAGGCAGCCGAGTCCGGCGGCTCGTACACCAACCCCGTCATGACTCTGCCCCCCGGCCGGGGCCCGCGCCACGCGCCGGGCCGCAGCCCGCTCACCCGGCCGGAACGGACCACCCCCGAACCCCCGCAACCACTCGAGCCCACAGGGACGAGGCCGCCGAGCGGCGAACCGGACGCAGACGGCGGCCTGTTCAGCGTCACCGAGCTGGGGGTCGACGAACAGCTCGGCTTCTGGCCCTGAAACAAGCCGATGGCCGCCTCCCGTACTTCGGTACCGCTGGGAGGCGACCGTTGGCGTACACGTCGGGTCAGAGCTCCCCGGAGATCACACCCTGGCGGAACGCGGCCCACTCGGACGCCGTGTACCGCAGCGGTTCGACCTCGGGCCGCTTCGAGTCACGTACGGCTTTGGCGCCGCCGGGGAGGTCGGTCACCTCGACGCAGTCGTGCTCCGCTCCGCTGGCGGAGGACTTTCGCCATATCGCGGTAGAGAGGTCGTAGGCGTACAGCTCAGCCTTCGCGTCGTTCACTTCCTGTGGCCTTCTTCCATGTGGGCGATCCGTGCGAGCGAGTCCTCCACCGAGAGGGCCGTGGCGCGGATGCGTTCGAAGGCTTTGGTGAAGGGTGCCGCGTCGTCGCCCTCAACGTATGCCGCGCCGCTGAGGTTTTCCAAGAGCACGACAACAGGCATGGGCTGGGGGAAATCGGCGAGGCTGAAACCGCCCAACATGCCGGGATGTGCTGTGCAGTCCAGCGGCATCAGCTGAACCGTGACATTCGGCATGTCGGCCGTGTCCAGCAGGCGTCGCAACTGCTCCCGCATGGTGGCCGGGCGGACGGCGAAGCGCTGAAGCAGCGCGGCTTCGTGAATGATCGCCCAGAGTTCGAGGGGCGAGCCGGGGCGGGTGAGTACTGACTGTCGGGCGAGCCGGACCTCCGCGAGTGCGGCGACTTCCTCCGGCGTCCGGAACGTCGTCACGCCGGCGATGGTCTCGCGCGCATACGCGGCGGTCTGCAGGAGCCCCGGGATGACCAGAGGGGACCACGCGCAGATCGTCTCCGCGTCGGACTCCAGGGAGATGTAGTCCGCATAGGACGGCGAGACGATCCCGCTGTAGGTCTGCCACCAGCCCTTCTTGCCCGCATCCCGTGCCAGGTTCTCCAGCGCGGTGCACACATCCGGATCGCTGATGCCGTACGCCTTCAGGAGGGCTGCCACGTCGCCGGGCCGGATGGCCTGGTTGGCGCTCTCGATCTTCGAGAGCTTCGGCCCTTTCCACCCCATGGTGGCTGCGGCGTCGTCGAGCGTCATCCCGGCGCCGTTGCGCAGGCGCCGCAGCGTTGCTCCGAGACGCCTGCGGCGGACGGTCGGAACCAGCGGAGAGTTGGGCATGTCGGCAGTCTTGCACGACCAACTCGGCTGTTGACTCCAGTTCCTGGTGCTGGTTCACCAAATCGGGTAGAAAACTTGCGACCTCGGGGGGAAGTGGTCACCATCGGGAGGGTGCTGCGACGCCGAACACGCAAGTACGCAGCGCGACTTGGCCCAACGCGCACCCGCGCACATCCCAGGCCGGAGGCCCCATGCCCGACCCCACCCCCCTTCCCGCCGCCACCCACCACCGCGCCCCCGACGAAGACACCGACCCCCGACTCCTCCACCCCCTCCCTCCGCCCGCCCCGGGCCTCTACCTCCGCCACCGCAACCAGGGCTTCGCCGCGCACATCAGCGCGTCGGCCCACGCCTTCCGCCTCCTCCGAGGACTGACCGTCAAGGTGCTGGCGGACTACGGCGCCGACGCCGAGGCGGCCGAGGCGGCGCAGCTGATCGTCTCGGAGCTGGTCGGCAACTCGGTGCGGGCCTGCGGGGATCACGTACCGCTGGTGGTGGAGGTGTACGTGGCCGCGTTCGGGATCGCGGTCAACGTCCACGATCCGGACCCGCGCGTGGTGCCGAGACGACGGGGGACCGAACTGCACGACCCGGAGGCCGAGTCGGGGCGCGGTCTGGGGCTGCTGGATCTGCTCGCACCGGGATGGCATGTGTGCCGGTCGCCGATCGGGAAGCAGATCCGGTGCCGGGTGCCGACGGGCTGCCCGGCCTGATCGGCCGAGCCCATGCCGTAAGCGCCTCAGGGCGGCCTTAATGGGGCTGACCTTGCGAAAACAATCACGGACGGATGATTGTCAGTGGCCGCCGATATCTTGTACTCACTGGCAATTGATCTCGCGGGACCAGTACGAGGACGAGCCGGTTCGAGACGGGACGGGCAAGAACAGGCAAGGGCAAGGGGGAGTCCATGACCACCGCATTCGACCTGACCGTACGCGTGGTGCAGGTGGCCGCACGGATCCTGGCGCGGCAGCCGGAAGGGCACGGCCTCGCGTTCCGCCGTGTCTGGGAGCTCGTTCAGGCGGAGGACCCGGAGCTGGAGTCCGACTGGCACGCGGCCTTCCCCGAGGTGGAGACCGCGGTCGAGAAGCGGCTCCGCTACGAGAGCATCAACCTGGGCAAGGCTGGCTGGCTGCGCAAGACCGGACGGCAGTGGCGGCTCACAGGTCCCGGCCGCAAGGCGCTCGAAACCTACGACGCGGCGGACTTCCTCGCCCAGGCCCGGAGCTCCTACGGCTACTGGGACAGTGAGCGCCCGGCCTTCGAAGGCGTCACAGAGACCCTCGCGGCGCTTCCCGACACCGGCAAGTGGATCCGGGCCGACGATCTGGCGGAGCACCACGGGCTGGACGCGGATTTCCTGCTGCCCTGGCTGCAAGGGCCTCGGCCCGAGGGCTGGCACCTCGTCCTCGGTACGGACGGTGAGGTCCCCGAGGAACTCGGACTCTCTCCCGTGGAACTCGACGAGTGGCGCAACCTGCTCGTGCGGGACGGGGTGTACGACGAACCCGCGTCCAGCGCGAGCGCGGTACGCGCGCTGCTCGACCGCGTCCTTGAACCTTCGGAGCTCAAGGACCTGGTTCCCGCGCGGGGTGACACCACCGTCGAGGCGGAGCCGCCGCGCCGCGCCTGGCTGGTCCGCGGGGACGACAGCCGGGGCAACAGTCTGATCAACGGGCTGTGGCAGGAGAAGGGGATCTGTTCAATGCCCGCCGACCGGCTGCCGACCCTCGACGAGGGCGCCACCCCCGAGCAGGTCCGCGAAGTCGTCGACGAGGCGTACTCAAGTCTGGGCCAGAGCCTTCGCGCGCAGACCGCCGCGGAGTTCCACACCTTCCTGTCCCGTATGCGGGAAGGCGACATCGTGGTCACCACCGACGGCACCGACACCTACCTGGGCACGGTCACCGGACCCGCCCGGCAGGTCTCCGGAGGCGGCGGCGCAACCCTCCAGCGCACGGTGACCTGGAACAACCTGGACGCCCCCTTCGACCTGTACCGGCATCTGCCGAGGGAGATGGAGGGCCCGCTCGGCAACCCTGATCTACGTCTGGTCGAACTGACCGAGTTCACCGGGGACTTGGAGGTACTGCTCGACGAGGAACCGGACCAGGCGCCCACGGAGGGCTCCGAGGCGGCGGTGCTCCCCGACGCGCCCCAGTCGCTCGCCGACGAGCTGACCATGGAGGACCCGTCCTGGCTCCAGGAGTGCGTCGAACTGCTCAGGGACCGGCCCCAGCTGATCTTCCACGGACCGCCCGGCACCGGCAAGACCTACACAGCGCTCGCACTGGCCCGCCACCTCACCGGAGGGCGCGAGGCCAACTTCCGCCTGGTCCAGTTTCACCCGGCCTACTCCTACGAGGACTTCTTCGAGGGCTTCAGGCCGAGGGCGGTCCGCTCTGCGCCCGCCGACGGCAAGGGCACCCGGGACGGCCGAGGCCAGACCGACACCGGCTCCGGCATCGCCTTCGACCTCGTCGAAGGTCCCCTGAAAAGGCTGGCCAACGCCGCCCGCCGACGCCCCGCCGAGGTCTTCGTGCTGGTCATCGACGAGATCAACCGGGGCAACCTCGCGAAGGTCTTCGGCGAGCTCTACTTCCTCCTCGAATACCGCAAGGAGTTCGTCCACCTCCTCTACGGCTCCGACGAGGGACGCCGCTTCCGGCTCCCGCCAAACCTGGTGATCCTCGGCACCATGAACACCTCCGACCGTTCCATCGCTCTGATGGACGCGGCTATGCGCCGGCGCTTCTCCTTCATGGAGCTCCACCCGAGCACCGATCCGACTGCCTCCATGCTGTCCCGCTGGCTGGAGAAGAAGGAACTGTCCCAGGAGACCGCGCTGCTCCTCGACGCCCTGAACGAACGCATCGGCGAAAACCCCTCCGGCGACCGGGACTTCCGCATCGGACCCTCATACTTCATGCGGCCCGCCGTGCACACCGGCCCGGCGGCGCTCGAACGGCTCTGGCGGACCCAGATCCTGCCCCTCCTGGCCGACTACCACTGGGGCGACGACATCGACATCAACGCCCAGTACGGCCTGGATTCGCTGCGCGAAGAGCTGCCCAGTGACGAACCGCCCCAGGCCGACGCATGACCACGCCTTCCGACCTCGCCCGCATCGACATCACCGAGGGCGACCCCTGGAGCACCTGGACGCTCACCCCGGGACAGGCACACGTCCTGACGAGCGAGCGCGCCTCGAAACTCGTCGACATCAAACCCGCCGGACGACAGAAGAACGGCACCCGGGACCGCTACGAGCTGCGTGCCAAAGCCATGGTCGGGGGAGTCAGACTCGGCGGCGTCGACTCCGCCGTACAACTGCGCATCGCCCCCAAGATCCCCGTGGACCGGCTCCTCTACCTCCTGGCCTACGCCGCGGGACACGCCAAATGGTCGGACGAGCCCGTGGAAGCCGGGGCCCGCCACGAGCTGCTGCCCGCCGTCGGCTACGCCTTCACCGAGGCCGCCGACCGTGCGCTCCGGCCCGGCGTACTCCTCGGATACCGCGAGGTCGACGACACCCTCCCGATGCTGCGCGGCCGACTGCGCGCCCCCGCGCAGCTACGCCGCCGCCCCGGCCTCGCGCTCCCGCTGGAAGTCACCTACGACGACCACACACCCGACATCGGCGAGAACCGCATCCTGCTCGGCGCCGCTCGCCGACTCGTCACACTCCCCGGCCTCGACCCCACCCTCAGGGCCAGGCTGCGCAGAGTCGTGGCCCAGCTGGACGGAGTCACCGCCCCACGGCCGGGAGCACCGCTGCCCGCCTGGACGGCAACTCGACTCAACACCCGCTACCAACGGGCCCTCGGCCTCGCAGAACTGATCCTGCGCGGCGCATCCTACGAACTCGACGACGGCCGCCGCGTCCTCGTCGACGGCCTGCTGCTGGAGATGTGGCGAGTCTTCGAGACGTTCCTCGCCACCGCGCTGGGAGAGGAACTCCAGCGCCGCGCCGGCGGCCGTGCCGAGCCCCGCGACCGGGACCACCACCTCGACCTGGGCAAGAAGGAGCTGCTGAAGCCCGACCTCATCCACTATCTGCCACCCGCTGACGGCCGCCGTCGGCTCGCCCCGGCGATCATCGTCGACGCCAAGTACAAGGACGGCACCAAACGGGCCGACCTGTACCAGATGTTCGCCTACTGCGTACGCCTCGGGATCGCCGAAGGACACCTCGTATCCGCCGCCGGGAACGAGAACCTCATGGAGATACCCGTGGCCGACAAGGTGATCCGGCTTTACCGCCATGTCGTCGACCTCTCCCTGCCGTACCGGGAGTTGCGTGCCCGAATAGGGGAGCTGGCCGATGTTCTGCTCCGCATCCGGACGGAGTCGGCGACTCCGTCCCATGACTCCTGACGGGCTCCCGAGTTCCCGAGTACGTGCTCACCCCTGAGAGGGAATGCGGGCTCCCTTTACGTGCCGCTAAGTTGAGAGAGCATGTCCAGCAAGCGCCACCCCAGGAAGACAAAGCCGAAGGCCCAGGCCCGCCGCAAGCACTCGTCTCAGCCCGCCTCCCGTTTATACGCCTCCGGTGCGGAAGCCGCCGTCGCGATGGAGGAGTCGGCCAACGCGTATCTGGAATTCCCGGAGGAAACCCTTCTGGAGGCCGCGAGTCAATGGACCCTGGCCAAGGAGTTCCACCGGGCACTCGCCATCTATGACCGACTGCTGGAGGCGGGGTGCGAGGAGCCGGAGATGGTCAGGGCGTACCGGGCTGAGGCACTCTGGGACATGGGCCGGGTCGACGCGGCTCGGGAAGTGATCGCTGGTCTGCGAGCGCGCCATCCCGAAGAGGCCGGATCTTGGCACTACGTGGCCGAACTGCTGGAGTCGAACGACGAACCCCGGGCGGCCGTGGAGTGGTTCACCGCCGGGATCACGCACGCGCTCAGCCCGAGCACTCCGCTCACTCCGGCATCCGTGGCAGGAGCCGAGCGCGCGATGGCGGTCGAGCAACTGGTCGGGCACGACGACTGCGAAGACCTCGCAGACGAGCTGCACGAGGCCCGCGCGTCCCTGGTCGGCGCGGCACGCCTGCTGGACGAACTGCACGATCCGAGACGGCAACGCGCCACCTGGGAGAGCGACCCGGAGGCCATGGAGGACGAGATCAACGCCGTGCGGCAGGAGGCCGCGGCCTACCACACGGCCCCAGCCCAGCCCCGCACGACCTGCGTCTTGTTCTGGCCGCCGGAGGAGTTCGTCCGGCTGCTTCAGCGCTGGCCGAAGGCCGCGAGGGGTACGGCGACGACCATGCCGGTCATCTGTGACAGGTCGAGCAGACCCTGCGCGAGCTGTCGGACCAGGGCGCCACGCACCTGGCGGTCGGCCGGGCCACGGTGGACGGACTGGAGACGCATGTGGCTGCAAACGGTGGATCGCCCGATTACGTCGACCGCCCAGTCCGGCTACGCGGCCGAACTGGCCCGCCGGGGGCAGGTCACAGACTGGCCTCCGCCCCGGAATGGGCCCTGCTGGTGCGGTTCGGAGCGCAAGTACAAGAAGTGCTGCGGAAACCCGGCGTCGGCGTGGCCGGCCAACGAGGCGGCGGAGCAGGATCCGGGAGATGCGGGTACCGTGCAGGCGATGTGGGCATAATGCCTGTGAAGTAGGCACATCTCTGTGCCGGGCCCGGCCCGCAGGGAGGCTCCCGTGAGCACCGTCTCCGTCCGCGAGTTCTCGTACAACCCCAGCGCGATCTTCGCGCGCGTCGAGAAGGGCGAGACCGTCCAGGTCACCCGGCACGGCAACGTCATCGCCATACTGACGCCGGCCAACGGGCCCATGGAGCGGTACGCGCATCTGGTGGCGCAGGGGAGGATCAAGCTGAAACCGACGACCGCCGCCGACCGGCACGGCATGCCGCGCTACGACGTGCCGGAAGGCGTGGATCCTCTGGCCGTCCTGCTCGCCGAGCGGGAGGAGGACGACCGTTGATCTACATGGACTCGTCGGCGTTGATCACCTGGATGTCACGCCGCAGCCCCTGGGCGGATCTCGACACATTTCTCGACGAGCACGCGACCCTTCCCTTGTGCACCAGCACGCTCGGGTTCGTCGAGACGGTTCGCACACTGGACCTCGTCGGCAGCTTCCCCAAGGCCATGGAGGACCTAGAGGAGCGGGTGACGGAGATCCTTCTGACCCGCGAGGTGAGAGAGGGCGCGGCGGCTCTGCCCGGCCGTATCCGGACCCTGGACGCCGTACACGTGGCCAGTGCCCAGTCGCTCGGCGATCAACTCACCGCCCTGGTGACGTACGACCGGCGAATGCTGGACATCGCCCGCCAAGTGGGCCTGGCCGCCCACGCCCCCGGCCTGGTGGACTGACCACCGTGGATCAGGGCCCGCCCGTCTGGCGGATCAGGGCCCGCCCATCTGTAGGAACCCGACAGTGAGTCCCCCAAGCCACTGTCGGTGCCCGAATGTCCGCGCGTGGAACTGGACCGATAGGTTTCAGAAGAAGCCGCCTGTCATCCAGGTGTTCGGGCGGGGGCATCAGACCGCTATCGAAAGGGTGATCCGTTGAGCCGCTCGGTTCTCGTCACCGGAGGCAACCGGGGCATCGGCCTCGCCATCGCCCGCGCTTTCGCCGACGCCGGCGACAAGGTTGCGATCACGTACCGTTCGGGGGAGCCGCCGGCCGCCCTCACCGAATTGGGCTGCCTTGCCGTCAAGTGCGACATCACCGACCCCGAGCAGGTGGAGCAGGCCTACAAGGAGATCGAGG
Source organism: Streptomyces sp. NPDC127197 (assembly GCF_042672405.1). NCBI lineage: Bacteria > Bacillati > Actinomycetota > Actinomycetes > Kitasatosporales > Streptomycetaceae > Streptomyces > Streptomyces sp. NPDC127197. The sequence continues at coordinate 94,470 of NZ_JBHXVG010000026.1, forward strand.
CCGAGCACGGCCCCGTCGAGGTGCTGATCGCCAACGCCGGCATCACCAAGGACCAGCTCCTGATGCGCATGTCCGAGGAGGACTTCACCTCGGTCATCGACACCAACCTCACCGGCACCTTCCGCGTCGTCAAGCGTGCCAACCGGGGCATGCTGCGCGCCAAGAAGGGCCGCGTCGTCCTGATCTCCTCGGTCGTCGGTATGTACGGCGGCCCCGGCCAGGCGAACTACGCCGCCTCCAAGGCCGCCCTGGTCGGCTTCGCGCGTTCCCTCGCCCGTGAGCTGGGCTCGCGCAACATCACCTTCAACGTCGTCGCGCCCGGCTTCGTCGACACCGACATGACCAAGGTGCTCACCGACGAGCAGCGCGCCACCATCGTGTCGCAGGTGCCGCTCGGCCGGTACGCGCAGCCCGAGGAGGTCGCCGCGACGGTGCGGTTCCTCGCCTCGGACGACGCCTCGTACATCACTGGAGCCGTCATCCCCGTAGACGGCGGACTGGGAATGGGTCACTGATCACCATGAGCGGAATTCTCGAGGGCAAGCGCGTCCTGATCACCGGTGTGCTGATGGAGTCCTCCATCGCCTTCCACGCCGCCAAGCTGGCCCAGGAGCAGGGCGCCGAGATCATCCTGACCGCGTTCCCGCGGCCCACGCTGACCGAGCGCATCGCCAAGAAGCTGCCCAAGCCCACCAAGGTCATCGAGCTCGACGTCACCAACGACGAGCACCTCGGCCGCCTGGCCGACATCGTCGGCGAGGAGCTCGGCGGCCTCGACGGCGTCGTGCACTCCATCGGTTTCGCCCCGCAGGACGCGCTCGGCGGCAACTTCCTCAACACGCCGTTCGAGTCGGTCGCCACGGCCATGCACGTCTCGGCGTACTCCCTGAAGTCGCTGACCATGGCATGCCTGCCGCTGATGCAGAACGGCGGGTCGGTCGTCGGCCTCACCTTCGACGCCCAGTTCGCCTGGCCGCAGTACGACTGGATGGGCCCGGCCAAGGCCGCCCTGGAGGCGACCAATCGCTACATGGCGCGGGACCTGGGCAAGCAGAACATCCGCTGCAACCTGATCTCCGCCGGCCCGCTCGGCTCGATGGCCGCCAAGTCCATCCCGGGCTTCAGCGACCTGGCCGCCGTGTGGGACACCCGCTCCCCGCTGGAGTGGGACCTGAAGGACCCGGAGCCGGCCGGCCGCGGCATCGTCGCCCTGCTGAGCGACTGGTTCCCGAAGACCACGGGCGAGATCATCCACGTCGACGGCGGCCTGCATGCCATCGGCGCCTGATCACCGCTGATCAAGGGCTCGCATCCCACCGGGTGCGGGCCCTTCGCGTGTCCCCCGTTCGGCCCATCCGGCCGGGCGGGGGCGGGCCACAACCGGGCACGCTGGAGTTCGCGTTCACCACGCGTCCCTCCCCAGCACGGCCGAGGAGGTCCCCTTGTGCGCCTGTACCGCAGCCCGGCCTCAGTGACCGTCGCCGTAGCCCTCCTCCTGCTTCTTCCGTACGACGCGATGCCCCACGCGCGCGTGCCGGCCGACGAACCGACGGCTGCGCCCTTCGGCGCCGAGTGCCGGACGAGCATCCAGGGCTCCCATGTGGTGGCCCACTGCCACAATCCCTACGTGGACACCGATCGCGTCCAACTGCACATCGAATGCGACCGTTGGTGGGACATCGACACCGACAGCGCCCCTGTCGACGCCGGGCCCGCGATGACCGTGCGGCTCACCGGCCGCTGCTGGAAGGAAGTCGCCTCGGTGTGGGTCAGCCACCAGAACCGGGGGAGCTGAGCCGGCCCGGACGGCACTGGAACGGGTAGCCCGCGGCCTCGGTCGCCGCCGTCTCGGCGTCGCCCGCGCGGATGGCGTCCAGGAGCCGCGTGTGGTCCATGTACGTCTCCGGCGTCAGCTTCTCGCCGACGTCCTCGCGCAACCAGTCCCGCAGCACCTCGCCCAGGTCCGCGTACATCGCGGTCATGACGTCGTTGTGGGAGGCGGCCACCACCGCCAGGTGGAAGGTGGCGTCCGCTGCCACGAACGCCTCCGTGTCACCCGACTCCCAGGCCTCCTCGCGCCGCCGCAGCAGCGCGTCGAGCTGCTTGAGGTCCTTCTCGGTGCGCCGCTCGGCGGCGAGCTTCGCGGCGGCCGACTCCAGCGCGGAACGCAGCTCGGCGATGTGCCGCGGGTCTGCGCCCGCGAAACGGCGGTGCATCACGCCCGCCAGCTCGCTGGTCGCCACGACGTACGTGCCGGAGCCCTGGCGGATGTCCAGCAGGCCGTTGTGCGCCAGCGCCCGGACGGCCTCGCGGACCGTGTTGCGGGCGACGCCGAGCTGCTCGACCAGTTCGGGCTCCGTCGGGATGCGGGAGCCGACCGGCCACTCGCCCGAGGCGATCTGGTTGCGCAGCTCGGCGATGACCTGCTCGGACAGTGCCGAACGGCGGGGGTGGCTCAGGGGCATGGCACACCTTCGCACGGAACGGGCGGCAGCGGACCGCAGAGGGATGGACAGCCAATCATCCCATGATTCTATGATGGACCTATGGCAGCGAGCGAGGAAACCCGAACGAGGACGCACCCGGACGTAAGCGGTCCGGCAACCAGCCCGCCGGCGACGGTGGGGGAGAGGTCCCCCGCGCGCGCGTGGACCATGCGCCTGGTCGTCCTCGGCATCGTCCTCTCCGCGCTGAACCTCCGCCCCGCCATCACCAGCCTCGGCGCGCTCCTCGAAGAGGTCCGCGACGGGCTCGGCATGAGCGGCAGCGTGGCCGGCCTGCTCACCTCGGTACCGCCGCTCTGCTTCGCCGTCTTCGGCGTCATGGCACCGCGGCTGGCCCGCCGCTTCGGCCCCGGCGCCGTGGTCTGCGCCGGCATGGCGGCCATCACCGCGGGCCTGATCGTCCGGCCGTACACGGGCGGCACGGCCGGTTTCCTGGCCGCCAGCGCCCTCGCCCTCATGGGCATCGCGGTCAGCAACGTGCTGATGCCGGTCATCGTCAAGCGCTGGTTCCCGGACCGGGTCGGCTCGATGACCGGCCTGTACTCGATGGCGCTCGCCCTCGGCACCTCGGCCGCGGCCGCGGTGACCGTGCCCATGACCGAGGTGCTGGGCGGCAGTTGGCAGTCCGGGCTCGCACTCTGGGCCGTTCCGGCCGCGGCGGCCGTACTCCCGTGGATCGCCCTGGTACGGGACCGGAGGGCGACGTCCGCCGGAGAGGCGGCCGACCGGCAGGAGCACGCGCGCGAGGACGCTCCCGCGCTGCGGATCACCCGGAGCCGCACCGCCTGGGCCCTCGCCGTCTTCTTCGGGCTCCAGGCCACTGCCGCCTACATCACCATGGGCTGGATGGCCCAGATCTTCCGCGACGCGGGCGTCGCCGCGGGCACGGCCGGGCTGCTCCTCGCCGTCACCATGGTGATGGGCGTGCCGCTGGCCTTCGTCATCCCCCGGCTCGCCACGCGACTGCCCCAGCAGGGGCCGATCGTGCTCGCGCTGGGCGTCTGCGGACTCGCCGGTTACGCCGGCCTGTACTTCGCGCCGGCCGGCGGCGCCTGGGCCTGGGCCCTGCTGCTCGGCGTGTCCAACTGCGCCTTCCCGCTGGCCCTCACCATGGTCGGGATGCGCGCCAGGACGGGCGCGGGCGTCGCCCAGCTGTCGGGCTTCGCACAGAGCACCGGCTATCTGATCTCCATCCCGGGGCCGCTCCTGGTGGGCGTGCTCTACCAGCACAGCGGCGGCTGGGGGCTGCCCATCGCCCTCATGGCCGGCCTGATGATCCCCCAGATGGCGGTGGGGGTCCTCGCGGGCCGCAACCGCACGGTGGAGGCGGAGGCGGCCCGCTGACCCCCGGCGGAGGAGACACGGGCACAGGGTGGGAGACTTGCCGCATGCCAGTGCTCGATCCGAACCCCCAGAACGGCCAGAAGAAGATGCTGCTCGTCTTCGGCTCGTTCTTCGCCATCTTCGTGATCATCGCCATCGTGGCGTCGATCGCCGCCCCCTGACACCCCTCAGCCCTCACCCCCTAAGGGATGGTGGGGCTGGCCCCACCATCCCTTAGGGGGTGAGGGTCAGGGTCAAGTGGGTGGATCACCGGATGGGTTGGCGGCTCTTGTTTCCGTAGCTTCGAACTGTGGCCGCGCGACGCGGGACCACGACCCATCGAGGACGGACCCACGGAGGCATCATGTCGGCCCGCACGCACACCCGGCCCCACCCGGCGACCACGGGCCGCGTCGACATCCGGCTGCCCTGGTGGGCCCTCGCCCTGCCGATAGTCGCCTTCGTCGCGCTGCTGGGCCTCATGCTGAACCCCTCCGACGCCCACGCGGCGACCGGCGAGCCCGCCATCACCCACCTCGTCGAGCGTGCCCACCAGCTGATGACCCGCTGAGCACGGGCGAAGCCGCCCGTCAACTCCCTGCGCCCCATGGCCTGTTTCATGCGAAGCTGGATCTCATGAGCGTCGCAGAACCCCGCAGGATTGTCCTCTTCCGGCATGCGAAAGCCGACTGGCCACAGGTGAACGACCACGAGCGGCCGCTCGCCGAGCGGGGCCGCAAGGACGCCGCCGTCGCCGGACGCAAGCTGGCCGACTCCGGTATCCCCTTCGACCTGGCCCTCTGCTCCACCGCGATCCGGACCCGCGAAACCTGGAAGCTCGCCGTCCACGAGTTCTCGCAGCGGCCGAAAACCGTCTACGAGGAGCGGATCTACGAGGCCTCGCCCGGCGAGCTGATCGCCGTGCTCAACGAAACCCCCGACGACGCGCAGAACGTTCTCCTGATCGGCCACAACCCCGGCGTGCAGGGCCTCGCCGAGGTCCTGGCGGGCTCCGCAGACGAGGACGCCCGGGAGCGGATGAGCCGCCGCGGCTTCCCGGCCGCCGCCTTCGCCGTGCTGACCTTCACCGGCTCCTGGAAGACCCTGGAACCGGGGACGGCCACCCTGGTCGACTACTGGGCGCCGTCCGAGTGATCCCGTCCAGGCGAAGGGCCCCGGCACGCTCGCAGTGCCGGGGCCCTTCCCTACGGCGGTCGGTTCAGTCCTCGTCGTGCGTGTCCGCCGCCTCCACCTCTTCACGGGTCACGCCCAGCAGATACAGGACCGTGTCCAGGAACGGCACGTTCACCGCCGTGTGCGCCGCCTCGCGCACCACCGGCTTGGCATTGAAGGCGACCCCGAGCCCCGCCGCGTTCAACATGTCCAGGTCGTTGGCGCCGTCGCCGATCGCCACGGTCTGCGCCAGCGGAACGCCTGCCTCCGCGGCGAACCGGCGCAACAGCCGCGCCTTGCCCGCCCGGTCCACGATCTCGCCGGTGACCCGGCCGGTCAGCCTGCCGTCGACAATCTCCAGCGTGTTGGCCTGCGCGAAGTCGAGCCCCAGCCGCTCCTTGAGGTCATCGGTGACCTGGGTGAACCCGCCCGAGACAACGCCCACTTGGTACCCGAGCCGCTTCAGCGTCCGGATCAGCGTGCGCGCGCCCGGCGTCAGCCGCACCTCGCTGCGCACCTTGTCCACCACCGACGCGTCCAGCCCCTTGAGCAGCGCCACGCGCGCGTGCAGCGACTGCTCGAAGTCCAGCTCCCCGCGCATCGCGGCCGCCGTCACCTCGGCGACCTCGGCCTCGCAGCCGGCGTGCGCGGCGAAGAGCTCGATCACCTCGTCCTGGATGAGCGTGGAGTCCACGTCCATCACGACCAGGCGCTGAGCGCGCCGGTGCAGGCCCGCAGCGACGACCGCCACGTCCACGCCGAGCGCCGCCGCGTCCGTGACCAGGGCGGTGCGCAGCGGCTCGGTCTCCACGCCGGATACCGCGAACTCGACCGCCGTCACGGGGTACTTGGCGAGCCGGAAGATACGGTCGATGTTGCCGCCGGTCCTGGTGATCCGGCCGGCGATCGCGGCCGTCGCCTCCGCGGTGAGCGGATGCCCCAGCACCGTCACCAGGGACCGGCCGAGGCCGCGCGGCCGGTTGTCGCCGAGGCCGGAGATGATCTCCGCCTGCAACTTCATGGACTCCGCCCAGCTGTGGACGGTGGCCCGCAGATCGCCCTCGAGTCCGCGGGGCGGCTCGGTCACGAGCGCGCACAGCACGATCCGGCCGCGTGTGACGACCTGCTCGATGTCGACCACGTCGACGGAGTAGGCGGCGAGGGTGTCGAAGAGTCCGGCCGTGATGCCCGGCCTGTCCTTGCCGAAGATCTTGACAAGGAGAGTCGGGACGTCAGAGGTCTGCGAAGCGCTCATGGTGTTCCCACCGTAACCGGCACCCCGTGCCTGTCGCCCCTGAGGTCCGCTTAGCGGACACGGAACAGTGGATAACACTGGATGTCGCTCCGGTGGCGTACGCCCGACGGGTCGGCCACGGCCGAGCCACCCGCCGCGGTCGACCCGGCCGGCGGCTCACCGCAGGCCCTTGGGCCGCCCGGGCGGCGGAGGACCGGGCGGCGGAGGCGGCGGCCCCTCCTCGGGCGAGGTGGAAGGTTGCCTCCCGGATGAACCGGACGGCCCGGACGACGGCGGCCCCGGACGCCGCGGAGGCGGATCGAAGGGCCGGGCGACGGTGGGAGCGCCGTACACGTCGTCGCCCCGCGGAGCCCCCTCGGAGGGCCGTACGTCCTCGCGCTCCCGCAGCTCCTCCGGCACCCGCAGATAGGGATTGGTGTCAGGGTTCGGCGGCCGGTACGGCGTACTGGGCGCATACGGCCCCGACGCCCCCGCAGGAACGGGCGCCCCTTGCGCCCCGTCACCGCGTGCCAACGGCGCCGCCTGCCGCCCCGCGGCCCCGGTCGCGTACGCCAGCAGCGCGCCGACGGCACCCGCACCCGCGCCCCACAGGGCGCCGAGCAGCAGCGCCATCCCGAGGTGCCCCTGCAGTTCGACCCCCGCCCCGAACGCATCGAACCCCAGCACGGACAGCGAGGCGTCCAGAGACACCTCCGTCAGCAGGCCGAGCAGCGGCAGCGCCAGCCCGGTCACGACCCCCAGCCGCAGCGCACACCGCCCGGCGAAGCCGAGGGCGCCCTGATCACGTACCGGCGTCCGCACCCCCTGCAAGACGCCCGCCAGCAGCATCATCAACGCCGCCGCCACGCCGAGCAGCCACACCCGCCCGTCCAGCTCGGCCAGCCGCCCCAGCGTGACCGGCTGGTCGGAGTCGACCAGCAGGTCGTCCAGCGGATCCGGCAGAAAACGGGTCAGCGCTCCCGAGGCCTCCCCGTCCCACGGCACGAACAGCCCGAGGGGAATCCCCAGCCACACGCCGTTCGGCGCGCCGAGCAGCGCGGCCCCCGCGATCCGCTTCGGATGGTCGTCGCCGATCGCCGCGTAGGCCGCCGCCGCGAGCCCTGCAGCCACGGCCACCAGCAGCACCGCGACCAGCGCCGACACGGCCGGCCGTACGACCCGGTGCACTGCCTCCCAGCCGTGTGGCAGGGGAGTGCGGCGTGAGGCGAGCAGGGCGATCAGCAGGACCCCGGCCGACCAGCCCAGGCCGCCGAGCAGCGTGGGCGCGGTGTCCACGGTGAACCCGACCGCCGCCTGAGCGTCGATGAGGTCGCCGACCCGGTCGGGCAGCAGCCCGCCGATGTCCCCGACGTCCCCGAGCCCGGGGATCTCGATGCCGCCGGAGCCCGAGCCGCCGGGCAGCTCGTCCAGCCCCAGGGAGCCGCCGTCGATCGTGATGACGTCGTGCCCCGCCCAGGCCAGCCCGCCCAGCGTCGCCACGAACAGAGCGACCACCGCACCCGCGCGCGCGAGGAGTTCGGCCGGTGCGACCACAACTCCCGCCGTACGCAGGGACCGTAAGAAAAACCAGGACAAAAGGAGCGCACCGACCAGGCTCACACCCAGCGGCGTGATCTCGAGGGCCGTCGTGGCCTCGGCGCCTTCCAGTCCGAACGCGGACACATCGCCCGACGGCGTGACCGAACCACCCGCCCCGAGCGCCACGACCGCCGCGGTCATCGGCCCCAGCGAACCGGCCGAGTCCGCCTCCAGCAGATGCAGTCCGAGTGCCGCCGTGCCCGCCATCCCGATCAGCGCCCAGCTCACGGAGGCGATCGCGGACAGCAGGATGTCGACCCACGGCAGCCTCCTGCCGTATTCGTCGGCGTTCTCGACGCTCATGGCAGACCCCCGATCCGCGGCACGGTGTCGCCACCGCGCATGTCCCCCTCGCGTGGGATTACCACTCTCCGGCCCGGTTTCAACCCCGTCAACGGGACGAGTCGTTGCGCCCGTACGCGGTCTTCACAAGGCCCGACTTTCGGTCAAGGGGCCGCTCCTGAAATAGTTCCCCCCGATGTTCGACATCCCTAGACTCCCTGTGATGGGGGTAACTCGGGGGACAACTCAGTGGGGCATGGAGTGCCGGAACTCGTACTGCAAACCAATGGACGAACCTGGACGCTCGAGCCGTCCAGGGCATACACACTCGGACGCGATCCGCAAGGAGACATCGTGTTCGACGACGCCAGGGTCTCCTGGCGGCACGCCACGGTCAGCTTCAACGGCCGCAGTTGGGTCATCGAAGACCATGGCAGCACCAACGGCACGTTCGTGCAGGGGCAGCGGATCCACCAGATGGAGATCGGCCCCGGCTCGTCCGTCAACCTGGGCAACGCGACCGACGGACCACAGCTGAACCTGTCCGGCGCCGCGGCGGCTGTCGCACCCCAGGCGCAGCCCCAGCAGCAGCCGTACGCCGCTCAGGGCGCCAATCCTGGCTGGTCCCAGCAGGCGCCCCAGCAGGTGCCGCAGCAGCAGGCCCCGCAGGCCGGCTGGCAGCAACCGCAGCAGCCCGTCGCGAAGGTGCCGCACCAGCAGGGCCCCGGTGGTGGCGCGGGGGCGCCGCCGGTCTACGGCGACCGCAGCCCGACCACGTTCCACCAGTTCGCGCTCGGCCGCGTCATGCGCATCGGCCGCGCCCTGGAGAACGACCTGGTCGTCTCCGACCTCCAGGTCTCCCGCCACCACGCGGAGTTCCACTCGACGCCCGACGGTCGCATGGAGATCCGCGACCTGGGATCGCACAACGGCACGTACGTCAACGGCCAGCCGATCCCCAAGGGCGGATCCCAACTGCTCGGCCCGACCGACATCGTGGGCGTCGGCCACTCGACGTTCCGGATCGTCGGCGACCGGCTCGAGGAGTTCGTCGACACCGGTGAAGTCAGCTTCTCCGCCCGCCACTTGACCGTCACGGTCGACGGCGGCAAGCAGATCCTCAAGGACGTCTCCTTCGGCGTCCCGGAGAAGTCGCTGATCGCGGTGATCGGCCCGTCCGGCTCCGGCAAGTCGACCCTGCTCAAGGCGCTCACCGGCTACCGGCCCGCCAACCAGGGCGAGGTCCTGTACGACAACCGGAACCTCTACAAGCAGTTCGCCGAGCTGCGCCAGCGCATCGGTCTGGTCCCGCAGGACGACATCCTGCACAAGGAGCTGACCGTCAAGAAGGCCCTCAAGTACGCGGCCAAGCTGCGCTTCCCCGCTGACACCACGGCACAGGAGCGCGAGGCCCGGATCGACGAGGTGCTGCGCGAGCTGAAGCTCGACATCCACAAGGACAAGAAGGTCACGTCCCTGTCCGGCGGCCAGCGCAAGCGTGTCTCGGTCGCCCTGGAGCTGCTCACCAAGCCGTCGCTGATCTTCCTCGACGAGCCGACGTCCGGTCTCGATCCGGGCATGGACCGCGATGTCATGCAGCTGCTGCGCGGCCTCGCCGACGACGGCCGTACGGTCCTCGTCGTCACCCACTCCGTGGCCGAACTGGCACTGTGCGACAAGCTTCTCGTGATGGCGCCGGGCGGCTCGGTCGCCTACTTCGGCCCGCCCGAGGAGGCGCTGAACTTCTTCGGCTACGACACCTGGGCCGACGTCTTCTCCGCCTTCGAGAACTACCGCGACTACGACTGGGCGGGCCGCTGGAAGGGCTCGCAGCACTACCAGATGTACGCCGCGGACATCGACGCCGTAGCCGCACAGTCCGTACAGATGCCGCCGATGCAGGCGATGAAACCGCCGAAGCCGCAGGGCTGGATGTCCCAGTTCGTCACCCTGGTGCGCCGCTACGTCTCGGTGATCGCCTCCGACCGCGGCTTCCTGGCGCTGATGCTGATCCTGCCGGCCGTGCTCGGCGCGGTGAGCCTGCTCATCGACCCGGACAACGGCCTGCTGCCCAACCCGGCCAACCCGCAGACCGGGCGCATCATCCCGAACGGGACGGCCACCACGGTCCTGCTGATCCTCGCGGTCGGCGCCTGCTTCGCCGGCGCCGCCAACTCCGTCCGCGAGCTGATCAAGGAACGGGTGATCTACGAGCGGGAGCGCGCGACCGGCCTGTCCCGGTCCGCGTACCTCATGTCCAAGGTGTTCGTGCTGGGCATGATCACGGTGCTGCAGGGCCTGCTGGTCGGCGTCATCGGCTTCTCCAGCCGGGAGCTCCCGGAGGAGGGCCTGGTCCTCGGCGGGCTCACGCTCGTCGAGCTCTCCCTGCCGATCATGGCGCTGGGCTTCACCTCGATGATGTTCGGTCTGATCATCTCGTCCCTGGTGAAGACGGCCGAGAAGACCATGCCGCTGCTGGTCATGTTCGCGATCATCCAGGTCGTCTTCACGGGCTGCCTCTTCGCCCTGAACGGCACGGTCGGCGTCAACCAGTTCTCGTACCTGATGCCGTCCCGCTGGGCGGTCGCCGCCGCGGGTGCCACGCTGGACTTCAACAAGATCAGCCCGCCCGAGGAGGGCGCCGACAACGACCCGCTGTGGGAGCACTCCGTCGGCACCTGGGGCATGGACATGGCCGCCCTGCTCGCCCTCGGGGTGATCTGCGGCTTCTTCGTGGCCCGCTTCCTGCGCCGCCACGAGCCCGAGGTCATGCGCAAGTAGGCGCGGGCAAGGAGTTCGTACGAAGCCGAAGGGCGGCACCCGGTCAGGAGGGGTGCCGCCCTTCGGCGTGCGCGACCGGAGGTCCGCGCCGGCCTCGGTCCGCGCGGTTTCGTCAGTACGCGCCGAAGACGTTGTCGATCGAGCCGTACTTGTCGGCCGCGTAGTTGGCGGCGGCGGTGATGTTGGCGACCGGGTCGTAGATGTTCCAGGACGTGCCGGGGACGTGGTACGCCTTGAAGGTCGGCGGGATCACCTGGAGCAGGCCCTTGGACGGGACACCGTTGACGGCGTTGATGTCCCAGTTGTTGATGGCGTTCGGGTTGCCCGAGGACTCCCGCATGATGTTGCGGTGCAGACCGTTGTAGGAGCCCGGGATGCCCTTGCTCTTCATGATGTCCAGCGACTGCCGGATCCAGCCGTCGAGGTTGTTGGCGTAGGTCGCCTTCGCGGCGACCTGCTGGACCTGGACGCGCTGCGCGGACCGGCTCGCGGCCTCCTTCGCCTGACGCACCAGCTCCGCCTTCCGCTCGGCGGCGGCCTTCTTCGCGGCGGCGGCCTGGGCGGCGGCGGCCTTCTTCTTGGCGGCGGCTTCGACGGCGGCCTTCTTCTTCGCCTCGATCGCCTCGACCTTCACGCTGGCAACCGCCAGCTGGTCGGTGACGCTGGCCCTGACGTCCTTGACCCGCTCGGAGCTGTAGGTCACCGGGGCCGCGGAGGCGGCGTCGATCGTGGTCGTCTGCCCGCCCGAGGGAACCGCCGAGAACGCGAGGCTGACGGCGCCGAGCGTGGCGACACCGACGAGGGCGATCTTGTGGTTCTTGGCCAGCGCGCGACCACGGTCGCGAAGCTTGGTGTTCTTGGGCATGGCTGATGGACCTCTTCGAGTAGCGCGGAGGTCGCTCTACGTCCAGCGGGGGAATCGGCTCTTCCCGCACGAACGCCGCGGGCCGAAACCCACGGCGCTGAGCGACGGCAGCCATTGTTAGCGGCCGCAAAATTCCCAGGCAAAGGTGTGACGTACTACCCCGGATAGTAGAGATGGAAATGACAAAACGGGACAGATTGGACCATCTGTCCCGCTCGGCACGAGGGGGTTTATCTCCTATGCGTCTTCGTACGTGATCTGCACCCTATGTGCGGGCTCACATGGACCGCGCGACAGTCTCACCCACAGTTGCGCGAGTAATGCTCTGCGTGAGCCCCTTCCGCCGGAAGCAGGAGATGCACGTCCCCGAACTCGTGCCACAGGTAGCGCCCGCGCAGGGCCTCCTCGTACCCGCGGTCGATCGCCGCCCGCCCCGCGACCGCCTCCAGCATCAGCAGATGCGAGGCCTCCGGCTCGTGCAGCCCCGTCAGCAGCCCGTCCACCACCCGCACCCCGCGCTCCGGGGTGACGACGAGATCCGTCCACCCTTCCCGCCCGCGTACGACGCCGTCGGCTCCGGCCGCCGACTCCACGGCCCGCACGGCCGTCGTACCGACCGCGATCACCCGTCCGTCCCCCGCCCGTACCGCGTTGATCAGCCGCGCCGACGCCTCAGACACCCTGAAACGCTCCGGATACGGCGGCTCGTGTGCCTCCGCCGACGCCACCCCCGTGTGCAGCGTCACAGGCGCGAACTGCACACCTCGGCTCACCAGCTCCGTCACCATCCGCACCGTGAAGGGCCGCGCCGCACTCGGCATCTCCGCACTGCCCGCCCCGTCGGCCGACGGCAGCGCGAACACCGTCTGGTAGACGGACAACGGCTGGTCCCGCTCCGTATAGGAGTACCGAATCGGCCGCCCGTGCTCCCGCAGCATCCCAAGGACCCCCGCCCCGGACGGCCGTGCCCACCACAGCCGCTCGCCCCGTGCACTGAGCGGCTCCTCCACCACCAGCCGCACGCCCCCGGGCAGCCGCACCTCTGTCCCCGCAAGGCAGCCCGCACGCGCGCGCGTGGTGCCCTTCCCGTCCGGATCCCGCAGCTCGACCGCCCACCGCCCGTCGTCCCCGCGCGTCGAGAAATGCACCACCACGCGCGCGTGCCCGATCCGCCCGTCCACCGCGGCGGCCAGGGTCGGCGATGTGTTGACGACCAGCAGATCCCCCGCCCGCAGCAACCGCGGCAGCTCCACGAACGCGTGATGCGACACCTCCGCGCCCCGCGACACCAGCAGGCGGACGGCGTCCCGGTCCAGCCCCGGCCCCCGCTGCTCCACCGGCACCCGCGCGGACAACTCCTCCGGCACCTGGAGGGCCGGCGTCATCGATCCCCCTCCAGCAGCGCCGGCGCACCGTAGCGGCCGCTCACCGGTCGCTCGTCCAGCAGCCGCAGGAACGCCGGCACCACACCGGCGGGCTCCGGCCGCGGATCACCGTCGTCCGGTACGGCCGCCGCGTACAGGTCCGTGGCCATGTCACCGGGGTCGACCGCCCAGACCCGCAGCCCCGGCTCCTCCACGGCCAGCACCGCTGCGAGATGGTCCAGAGCCGCCTTGGACACCCCGTAGCCGCCCCACGTCTCGTACGCTTCGGCGGCCGCGTCCGAGCTGACCGCGATCACCGCCCCCGCCTCGGCCGCCTTCAGCAGCGGCAGCGCCTCCTGCACCAGACCCAGCGCGGCCACCAGGTTCACCTCCAGCGCCCGCCGCAGCCCGTCCAGCGGCAGCTCCCGCAGCCGTACGAGCGGCTCGGCGCCCAGCGCGCTCGCGTTGCTCACCAGCAGATCGACGCCGCCCAGCTTCCAGGCCGCCGCGACCAGCGCGGCCCGGTGCCCGGCGTCCGTGACATCGCCGGGCAGGGCCTCCACCCGGGTCCCGTACTCCGCGAGCGCCGCAGCCGTCTCCCGCAGCGCCTCGGCCCCACGGGCGTCCAGCACCAGATCCCAGCCGCGGCCGGCCAGCGCCTCGGCGAGCGCCCGCCCCAGCCCCTTCGAGGCCCCCGTGATGATTGCTACTGGCACGACCCACGTCCCCTCGTCCTCGACGCCGCTCGATCGGCGTGCCCTCAACGTAGGAACCGGGCCGCCCGCCCCGCCTCGGCCGCGGGCCGCAATCGGCCGGGGCCCTTCGACCTAATCCATCCGGCCACAACCTTGGTCCTAGGCCGGTCCTAGGCCCACCGGCCCAGGCGGCTGCCGTCACCGGTCCGATCCGCGGTGTCACAGCCCGCCGGTACCGTGAGGACATGAGTCACGGCCCCCGGTCCGGCCTCGCCGCGGTGAGCTCCGCGCTGCTGGCCATGAGCAGGCACCTCGAGGTGCGCGACGTCCTCAAGACGATCGTCGCCTCGGCCCGCGAGCTGCTCGACGCGCAGTACGCCGCGCTCGGCGTCCCGGACGACCACGGCGGGTTCGCGCAGTTCGTGGTCGACGGGGTCAGTGACGACCAGTGGCGGGCCATCGGCCCCCTCCCGCGCCAGCACGGCATCCTCGCCGCGATGCTCCACGACGCGAAGCCGCAGCGCCTCGGCGACGTCCGTACCGATCCGCGCTTCGAGGGCTGGCCCTCGGCCCATCCCGAGCTGTCCGACTTCCTGGGCCTGCCCATCCGAGACGGCGACGAGGTCATCGGCGCACTGTTCCTGGCGAACAAGCTGCATTCTGTGGGGGAAGACCCCCCACACCCCCCGAGCTCCAAGCCGCAAGGCGGCTGCGGCTTCACCTCGGACGACGAGGAACTGCTGGCCATCCTCGCCCAGCACGCCGCGATCGCCCTGACCAACGCCCGCCTCTACGAACGCAGCCGCGAGCTGACCATCGCCGAGGAGCGCTCCCGCCTCGCCCACGAACTGCACGACGCGGTCAGCCAGAAACTGTTCTCCCTGCGCCTGACGGCACAGGCCGCTGCGGCCCTCGTCGACCGCGACCCGGCCCGCGCCAAGGGCGAACTGCAACAGGTGGCCGCACTCGCCGCCGAGGCCGCCGACGAACTGCGCGCCGCCGTCGTCGAACTGCGCCCCGCAGCCCTCGACGAGGACGGCCTCGTCGCCACCCTCCGCACCCAGATCCAGGTCCTCGACCGCGCCCACACCGCGCACGTGACCTTCACCGGCCGAGGCGTGCGCGCCCTGCCCGCCGCCCAGGAGGAAGCCATGCTGCGGGTCGCCCAGGAGGCCCTGCACAACGCCCTGCGGCACTCCGGGGCCGACCGGGTCGACGTGACCCTGGAGAGGCGCGGCAGCGGTGCCGTCCTGCGGGTCACGGACGACGGCAGCGGCTTTGAACCCCGCACGGTGCGCCGGGCGGGACGCCACCTCGGTCTGGTCTCCATGCGGGACCGGGCGAGCGGCGTCGGTGGCACGCTCACTGTGGAATCGGCGCCCGGAAAGGGCACCACCATCGAGATGGAGGTCCCCGGTGGCTGAAGCGATCAAGGTGCTGCTCGTCGACGACCACCAGGTGGTCCGCCGGGGCCTGCGCACCTTTCTCGAGGTGCAGGACGACATCGAGGTGGTGGGCGAGGCAGCCGACGGCGCCGAGGGTGTCGCCCGAGCCGAGGAGCTCAAGCCCGACATCGTCCTCATGGATGTCAAGATGCCCGGCATGGACGGCGTCGAGGCGCTGCGCAGACTCCGTGAGCTGGACAACCCCGCGCGCGTGCTGATCGTCACGAGCTTCACCGAGCAGCGCACGGTGGTCCCGGCCCTGCGCGCGGGCGCCGCCGGGTATGTGTACAAGGACGTCGATCCCGACGCGCTGGCCGGCGCCATCCGCTCGGTGCACGCCGGGCACGTCCTGCTCCAGCCCGAGGTGGCAGGTGCCCTGCTGTCCCAGGAGGAGGCCAACTCCGGCCCGGGCCGGGCGGGTTCGCTCACCGAGCGGGAACGCGAGGTGCTCGGCCTGATAGCCGACGGCCGTTCCAACCGCGAGATCGCCCGCGCGCTGGTGCTGTCCGAGAAGACGGTGAAGACCCATGTCTCGAACATCCTGATGAAGCTCGACCTGGCGGACCGCACCCAGGCTGCACTGTGGGCCGTACGCCATGGGGTGACCGGCTGATCAGTACGCCCATCCGGCAATACGGAGGGTTCCGCTCCGGGCTGAGATTCATACCGTCGTGGGAATGTCCTCCGAATGGCGCATCCTTCGTCGGTCTCCGCCGTTCTTCAGTGCGTGCTGCGGCGACTGGCCGCGGCGATCGCATCAGAAGGGCTCAGAAGTGAAGAACCTGAAGAAGGCAGCGGCCGTGACGATGGTGGCCGGGGGGCTCATGGCTGCCGGTGCCGGGATGGCTTCCGCCACCGACGGCGCAACGGCCGACGGCAAGGCCGTGGGCTCGCCGGGTGTCCTCTCGGGCAACGTCGTCCAGGCCCCGGTGCACGTCCCGGTGAACGCGGTCGGCAACAGCGTGAACGTCATCGGCGTGCTGAACCCGGCCTTCGGCAACCTGGGCATCAACCGCTGACGTCCACAGCAAAGCCGCAGTGACCTCCGGCCTCCCGGGTTCCCTCCGGGAGGCCGGTCAGTTTTGCCGCGTCAGGCCGCGGGCAGTCGTGCTGCCCAGGGCGATGGGGGTCCCCCCGCTCGAGCGAAGCCGAGAGTGGGGGAGGGTGGGCGCGGGCGGCACCCCGTAAGCGCCGGGCTGCGCGGCCCACCCCCGCCCCGCACCCACACCGGTCACCACAGCAACCGACCCTCACCTCACGCCCCGTTCCCGCTCCTCGACAACGGAGTTGTACGCAGCAACTTGTGCCCGCCGGGCCACCCGCTCCACCGGCCGCAACGCCTCAGACCGCGCCGCCATCTCAGACGCACTCACCGCACCTCCATGCCCGTTCTCGTACGCCACCGAGATCAGCATCCCCACCCGCTGCGCAAGCTCCAGCACCCGCACCGCCCGCCCCGGATACCCCGGAGCCAACACCTCCCGCCCCCGCTCGGCCCGCGCCCGATACGCATCGACCGCCGCCTCCGCCACCGGCCCCGACCCGGCCACGTCCAGCCGCGTCAGCACCTCGGTCGCTTCCCGCAGCGCCTCCGCCAGCTCCCGCTCCGCCTCCCCGAGCGACGGCACATCGGCCGGTGGCGCCTCCCGCACCGGCAGTACATGCCACACGACCTCGACATGGACATCACCGTCGGGCCCGGCCTCGTACACCTCCGGCACCAGCCCGAGCGCACCGCCGTGGCAGATCACCGCCTCCTCGGCGTCCAGCGCCCGCGCATTGAACTCCGGCGGCCCGCTCAGCCCCAGCGGATGCCCCGGCGCCGGCAGTGCGACCCGCAGCCCGGTCACCCCGAGCGCCCGCAGCCGCCCCAGCGCCAGAGTGAGCCCGACCGGTGCCGACTCACCCGGCAGCCCCTCCACCCGGTGCACGGCATCGTCCCCGACGATGGCGAGCACGGCGTCGTCCGGCGAAACAAGTCCGGCAAGAAGGGCATTTCCCCAAGCGGCAAGACGTCCAGAGCGCGGTTCCGAAAGCATGCCTCCACCCTAAGTACCGGACCGATGGAATGGACCGGCCGACCGGTGGCGTAGATTTCCTTGAGGGCTGCGCCCACCGGCGCGGCGGACCGAGCCACAGGCGTACGCGACAGCCGAGACCGGCCACACTGCAAGGGGAGACAACGCGCTCATGAGCGATGTTCTGGAGCTTCAGGACGTATCCGTGGTCCGCGAGGGCCGGGCTCTGGTGGACCAGGTCTCCTGGTCGGTGAAGGAGGGCGAGCGCTGGGTCATCCTCGGCCCCAACGGCGCCGGCAAGACCACCCTCCTCAACATCGCCTCGAGCTACCTCTACCCCAGCAAGGGCACCGCCACCATCCTCGGCGAAACCCTCGGCACCCCCGGCACCGACGTCTTCGAACTGCGCCCCCGCATCGGCATGGCCGGCATCGCCATGGCCGACAAGCTCCCCAAGCGCCAGACCGTCCTGGAGACCGTGCTGACGGCCGCGTACGGCATGACGGCCCACTGGCACGAGGACTACGACGAGATCGACGAGCAGCGCGCCCGCGCGTTCCTGGACCGCCTCGGCATGTCCGACTTCCTGGACCGAAAGTTCGGCACCCTCTCCGAGGGCGAGCGCAAGCGCACCCTCATCGCCCGTGCCCTGATGACCGACCCCGAGCTGCTCCTCCTCGACGAGCCCGCCGCCGGCCTCGACCTCGGCGGCCGCGAGGACCTCGTACGCCGTCTCGGCCGCCTCGCCCGTGACCCGATCGCCCCCTCGATGCTCATGGTCACCCACCACGTGGAGGAGATCGCCCCCGGCTTCACCCACGTCCTCATGATCCGCCAGGGCAAGGTCCTCGCCGCCGGCCCCCTCGAGCTCGAGCTCACCTCCCGCAACCTCTCCCTCTGCTTCGGCCTCCCGCTCGTCGTCGAGCAGGTCGGCGACCGCTGGACCGCCCAGGGCCTCCCGCTGTCCTGAGCCGGTGAAGTACCCGCAAAAAGACGGGTAAGAAGCACCTCCCAACCTGATCGCGCCCTGTCCGCGCACGTTCCGCGGTCCTACCATGACCGTGTGGAAATCGACGCGTGGCTGTGGTGGCTGATCGGAGCGGCAGGGCTCGGCATAGGACTCGTGATCACCGCGATGCCCGAACTGGGCATGCTCGCGGTGGGCGCCATCGCGGCCTCGGTGACCGCCGGCATCTTCGGCGGTGACGCCGTCTTCCAAGTCGTGGTCTTCGCCGTCGTCTCGACGGCCCTCATCGCGGTGGTACGGCCCATCGCCAACCGGCACCGCGCACAACGCCCCCAACTCGCCACCGGCGTAGAGGCGTTGAAAGGCCGACAAGCCGTCGTGCTGGAGCGCGTCGACGGCTCCGGCGGACGCATCAAGCTGGCCGGTGAAGTCTGGTCGGCACGCTCCCTCGACGCCGACCGCACCTTCGAGGCAGGCCAGGAAGTGGACGTGGTGGACATCGAGGGTGCCACGGCGATCGTCATGTGACCTCGCACGACGCAAGGTGACCGAACACCGCACGAGCTGCGCGACGGTCTGTCAGACTCGACCAGCAAGATCTTCAACAGCCATAAGATCTGCACCATAAGAACTGCCGAAAGCGCCGAGGCGGAAGAAGGGTACGGGGAACGACGATGGAACCGGTCATCATCGTCCTGATCATTCTGGTGGTGTTGGTCTTCATCGCCCTGATCAAGACGATCCAAGTCATCCCGCAGGCCAGCGCCGCCATCGTGGAGCGCTTCGGCCGCTACACGCGGACGCTGAACGCGGGCCTCAACATCGTCGTCCCCTTCATCGACACCATCCGCAACCGCATCGACCTGCGCGAACAGGTCGTCCCGTTCCCGCCGCAGCCGGTGATCACCCAGGACAACCTGGTGGTCAACATCGACACCGTCATCTACTACCAGGTCACCGACGCCCGCGCCGCCACCTACGAAGTCGCCAGCTACATCCAGGCGATCGAGCAGCTCACCGTCACCACACTGCGCAACATCATCGGCGGCATGGACCTGGAACGCACCCTCACCTCACGCGAGGAGATCAACGCAGCCCTGCGCGGCGTCCTCGACGAGGCCACCGGCAAGTGGGGCATCCGCGTCAACCGCGTCGAGCTCAAGGCGATCGAACCACCCACCTCCATCCAGGACTCGATGGAGAAGCAGATGCGCGCCGACCGTGACAAGCGCGCCGCGATCCTCCAGGCCGAAGGTGTCCGGCAGTCCGAAATCCTGCGCGCCGAGGGTGAGAAGCAGTCCCAGATCCTGCGCGCCGAAGGTGAGGCCAAGGCCGCCGCACTGCGCGCCGAGGGCGAGGCCCAAGCCGTCCGTACGGTCTTCGAGGCGATCCACGCCGGCGACCCCGACCAGAAGCTGCTCTCCTACCAGTACCTCCAGATGCTCCCG
Organism: Streptomyces sp. NPDC127197; assembly: GCF_042672405.1. NCBI lineage: Bacteria > Bacillati > Actinomycetota > Actinomycetes > Kitasatosporales > Streptomycetaceae > Streptomyces > Streptomyces sp. NPDC127197. Next base: position 114,168 of record NZ_JBHXVG010000026.1, read on the forward strand.
AAAATCGCCGAGGGCGACGCCAACAAGCTCTGGATCGTCCCCAGCGAAATCGGCGACGCCCTCAAGGGCCTCTCCGGCGCCATGGGCAACTTCGCCCCGAACGCAGGAGGTTCGGGCTCCTCGGGCAACGCAGGCGCAGGCACCGAGCGCCGCGAGAAGCCGTCGATCGACTGACATTCGCCCTACAACGAACAGTTCCCCGCACACCCAAGGGGCGCGGGGAACTGCGCGACCAGCCACAACCAACCCGCAGCCGACGAACTACCGCAGCCCTCAAGCTGCAGACTGCGCCAGCCACTGAGGCAACGCCTCGAAGTCATCCTGCGCCAAAGCCAAGAGCATCGCATCCGTCGGCGTCGGCTCAAACGGCTCCCGCAGCAACGGCATCCCCGCCTCCTCCGGCGTCCGATTCGCCTTCCGGTGGTTGTCCTCCGCGCACGAGGCGACCGTATTCAGCCAAGTGTCCTGACCACCCTGCGACCGCGGCACCACGTGGTCCACGGTCGTCGCCCGCCGGCCGCAGTACGCGCACCTGTGCCGGTCCCGCACCAGGACACCCCGCCTCGACCACGGCGCTTGTCTTCGGAACGGCACCCGGACATACCTGCACAACCTGATCACCCGGGGTGCCGGTATGTCGACCGCGGCTCCGCGCATACGCAGTTCGGGGTGGGCCTGCTCGACGACGGCCTTGTCCTGAAGCACCAGAACGACGGCTCGGTTCAACGTCACCGTCGACAGCGGCTCGAAGCTCGCGTTCAGAACCAGCGTGTCCCGCATAACCAGCCCACCTCCCGTGTGCACCGGCCCACCCCATGGCGGGCTGGGATCAACTCTGGCCGTGCACGCCGAGATGGACAACGCAATATCTGCTGCTCCACAGGGGTGTCCCCGTGACCCCCGGCAACAAAAATGCCCGCCTCTGATCACGTCCAAGACCAGAGGCGGGCAAACGTTCGGTGAACGTCAGGGTTTGGCGGGCACCTCGTACTCACCGATCAGCTGGGCGCGCGCCAGCGTGTGGAACCGCAGGTTGAAGCCCACGAAAGCCGGGCTGGCGTCCGCGTCCGCACCGAGCTTCTCCTGGTCCACGGCGTACACCGTGAACACATACCGGTGCGGCCCGTCCCCGGGCGGCGGCGCGGCACCGCCGAAGTCCTTCGTGCCGTAGTCGTTGCGCGCCTGTACGGCACCCTCCGGCAGCCCCTCGAACTTCCCGCTGCCCGCACCCGCCGGCAGCTCCGTCACCGACACCGGGATGTCGAACACGACCCAGTGCCAGAAGCCGCTCCCCGTCGGGGCGTCCGGGTCGTAGCAGGTCACGGCGAAACTCTTGGTCTCGGGCGGGAAGCCCTCCCACCGCAGGTGCGGTGACGTGTTGCCGGCCGCGTAGACCTGAGCGTCCTTGAGCGTCGCGCCTTCCTCGACGTCCTCACTCGTGACCGTGAACGACGGCACGGGCGGATGGAAGTCGTGGGGGAGCGGCCGCCTCTTGAGCTCGGTCACCTCGGTACCTCCTGATCGGATGGTTCAGTGGGCTTCGAGCCTAGAACCAGTTGCGCTTGCTGCCGACCTCGGACAGCCACTGGTTGAGATACGCCACCCAGTCGGTGCCCTGGTAGTCGTGCAACCCCACCTGGAACGACCGGAAGGTGTCGCTGCCCTCGCTGAACAGCCCCGGCTTCTTGTCCATCTCGAGCACGACATCCATGGTCTGCTCGTCGGCCACGAAGCTCAACTCCACCTGGTTCAGCCCGCGGTACTGCTGCGGCGGAAGGAACTCGATCTCCTGGTAGAACGGCAGCTTCTGGCGCGTACCCCGGATGTGCCCGCGCTCCATGTCCGCGTTCTTGAAACGGAAGCCCAGCTGGATGAAGGCGTCGAGAATCGCCTTCTGCGCCGGCAGCGGATGCACGTTGATCGGGTCCAGGTCACCGGAGTCCACCGCACGCGCGATCTCCAGCTCGGTCGTCACACCGATGTGCATGCCACGCAGCGGCTGACCGTCGATCATCGTGATCGGCGTCTCCCAGGGGATGTCCAGCCCGAACGGCACCGCGTGCACGGCGTTCGCCTGCAGCTCGAAGGCACCGCCCAGCCGTACCTTCGTGAACTCGATGTCCTGCTTGTACTCGGTGTCCTGACCCTCGACCTCGACCTTGGCCTGCAGACCGACCGACAGCGCCTCGATCTGCTGACTGACGGATCCGCCCTGGATCCGCACCTCACCCTGGACGACACCGCCCGGAACCACGTTGACCTCGGTCAGCACCGTCTCGACCGAAGCGCCGCCGGCCCCCAGACTCGCGAGCAGCTTCTTGAACGCCATGTCTCTCCCTCGTTCACTAACGTCTCTGATCACTACAAACGCGATCCGGCCGCGACCGGTTCCGCGCCCCACCCTGGCAAGGCGAACGTCCCCTGACCACCCTGCTGCACCCAGCCGCCTGCACTACCCTCGGACGGCATGATCGCGACCCCCGACCGTACGCCCCTGCCCCGGAGCTTCTTCGACCGGCCCGTACTGGACGTGGCCCCCGACCTCCTCGGCCGCTTCCTCGTGCGTACGACCCCGGACGGTCCGATCACCCTGCGCCTGACGGAGGTCGAGGCCTACGACGGCCCGAACGACCCCGGCTCCCACGCCTATCGTGGCCACACGGCCCGCAACGACGTGATGTTCGGTCCGCCCGGCCATGTGTACGTCTACTTCACCTACGGCATGTGGCACTGCATGAACCTGGTGTGCGGCCCGGACGGACAGGCGAGCGCCGTCCTGCTCCGCGCCGGCGAGATCATCGAGGGCGCCGAGCTGGCCCGCAGACGTCGACTCTCGGCCCGAAACGACAAGGAACTGGCCAAAGGTCCCGCCCGGCTGGCCACGGCTCTGGACGTGGGCCGCGCCCTGGACGGCACGGACGCGTGCGCCTCCGGCGAGACACCACTGAGGGTGCTCGCCGGTACCCCGGTCACCCCTGACCAGGTGCGTAATGGTCCCCGGACCGGCGTGGCCGGCGACGGTGGCAACGGGGACGTCCACCCCTGGCGCTTCTGGATCGCCAACGACCCCACGGTGAGCCCCTATCGAGCCCACGTCCCGAGGCGCCGCCGAAGTTGACTCGGCCCTCGAAGGTGCGTAACGTAGCCCGAGCCGCTGAACCGGGTACTGCGATTGTCAGCAGCCGGAGCGGCCAACCCACTACCTACGAGAACCCCTCAGCGGGGTCGATTCCGGTGTGCCTGCATGCCTGAATTCGAACCCGCAGAACCCCGATTATGAATCGGGTGGGGGAATCGGCTAACGTAGTGAATGTCGAAAGGCCGACGAGCGAAAGCCCACAGGCCCGAGACAAATCCCGCCGACCGGGAATCGGATCGAGAAAAGATCTGATAGAGTCGGAAACGCAAGACCGAAGGGAAGCGCCCGGAGGAAAGCCCGAGAGGGTGAGTACGAAGGAAGCGTCCGTTCC
>NZ_JBHXVG010000027.1:0-2958 GCF_042672405.1 Streptomyces sp. NPDC127197
TTCGAGCAGGCGCAGGCGGCGGGACTTGGCGAACCACTCCTGCCTGCTGCGGTAGCCGCCCGGCACCTGCTTGGTGCCCTTCGCGCCCACGGGCACAGACAGCCGGTGCGTGATCGTCGCGATCCCGGCCTGAAGGCTCTGGATGTGCGCGAGCTGGCCGCGCCGGGCGAGCGCCCACTGATCGTGGGTGGCCTTCGTGATGCTGCCTGCCCAGCGGGAGGAGGACTCCTCCGTGAGAGTGCGCTTGCGCTCGGCCCACTGCTCACTGTCGTGCTCCAGCCCGGCCGCGCACCGCGCCTTCAGATCACGGGAGGCGAGCGAACCGAGCAGGTCGCCGACCAGGCGAAGCACCTTCTCGTCTGTGGCGCTCAGGTGCTTGAGCCGGGCACGGATCGCAACCCCCGAGGGGCCGGGCACCACGAACGGCGCCGCCACCTCCCGCAGTCCCCCCACCCCTTCACCCCCGGCCCGGTGCCGTAGAACTCCGTCACCGCACTCAACGACCACCACTGGCGGAGGTCACGTATTCGATGCAAGAACTCTCGTCCCCCACGGGGCCTGCCGTTGACCGAGGCTCACTCATGCGCGCCAGAACACGCTCAAGCGCCATCGCTCGCCACCTGTTCACAACCCCTCGCACGACACAGAACGACCGCCGACGGCGGCAGGTGGCCCAATCACCTGCCGCCGTCGGCGGTCGTTCCCGCTCGGAGTGCTGCGTTGTCGGCGGTCCCGGGGGAAGTCCGTGCTGTGCAACCGGTCCGCACTGTGACCGGCGTCACTCCTTTTTGGACTTGCAGGTCCAATCTGGTGGGCGCATGATGAATGGACCGAACAGTCCATAAGAAACCGGGGCGCCTCGGCGATGTTCGCATCACCGGCAGGCTGATCGCCAGCCCTCGGCGGACGCGCATGACGTCGGAGGCGGACGGGCCGGGCGCTGCGGAGATCCGCACATCCTTGGAAGAAGGAAGATCGATCATGGAAGCTATTGAGCGCCTCAGCATCACTGAGGAACTCCGCCGTCTGATGGCCCGCTACGTCCGCTACGCGGATCACCAGCGCTGGGACGACCTGGCGAACCTGTTCACACCTGACGGCACGTTCACCCCGCACAAGCCGGACGGAACGGTGTGGCTGCGCATGAACGGCCGGGACGAGATCGCCGCGACGGTCGGCTCCAGCGGCGGCCCCGGTGTCACCCTGATCCACCACCTGTTCTCTGACGAGATCGACGTCGACTCGGGGACCACCGCCCGCGGCGTGTTCGCGATGGAGGACATCGTCACCCGGCCCGAGGGTGCCGAGGTGTCCGAAACCATTCCCTTCAGGGGTATGCACGGCTTCGGCCACTACCACGCACGTTTCGTCAAGATCGATGGTTCCTGGCGGATCGCCGAGCTCAAGCAGACCCGAGTCCGTCTGGACTTCACCGCCTGACCGCGCCCCTTCGCTTCGCCCGGAGGCGGGCAACCCGACCGGCCACGGCGCGACTTCGCCCCCGACACCTGCCTACCGAGTAACAACCTCTCTTTCATTCCCACAGGAAAGCAGCATTGACATGAGCAACAGCAACAAGCCCGCCGCGCTGGAGCCGTACAACATCGACGTCCCCCAGGACGTCCTCGATGACCTCAAGGACCGCCTGAAGAAGACCCGTTTCTTCGACGACCTGGACAACGAGGAGGAGTACTACGGCATCAGCACCGCCTACCTGAAGCCGCTCGTGGAGTACTGGGCGGACGGCTTCGACTGGCGTGCGCAGGAGAAGCGGCTGAACTCCTACAACCAGCACAAGGTCGAAATCGACGACACACCCGTGCACTTCGTGTACGAGCGCGGCAAGGGCCCGAACCCGATTCCGCTCATCATCAGCCCCGGATGGCCGTGGCCCGGCGAGTTCAGTTATGCGCTCATCGGCCCACTGACGGACCCCGCCGCCCATGGTGGTGACCCGTCCATCTCGTTCGATGTCATCATCCCGGACCTGCCCGGCTTCGCCTGGTCCACCCCTGTCAGCAGGGGCGATCTGAACTATTGGAAGATCGCCGACATCCTGCACAAGCTCATGACCGAGGTGCTGGGCTACGAGAAGTACGGGGCGGCGGGTTCCGACTACGGTGCTCTGGTGACGAGTGCGCTCGGCCACAAGTACGCCGACAGCATCATCGGCCTGCACTACGGCCACGACATGCCTCCGGGGCAGTTCGCCAACGAGCGGTTCTGGGACCTGACCGACGGCAACAAGATCCCCGAGGACGCCTCGCCGGAGCTGCGGGAGGGCTTGGAGAACTTCGTCAACACGTATGCCTCGCACGTCGCTGTCCACATGCTGGACGGCTCGACCCTCACCCACGGTCTGAACGACTCTCCCATCGGGATGCTCGCCTGGCTGCTGCGGCGGTGGAAGAAGTGGAGCGACAAGCGGGGCAACTTCGAGGAGGCTTTTCCCCGCGACTTCATCCTCACCCAGGCCACCATCTTCTGGGTGACGCAATCCATCGGCACCTCGATCCGGATGTACCGCAACGCGGTGCGCCACCCGTGGGTGCCCTCCCACGACCGCCAGCCCGTCGTCGAGCCGCCGGCCGGCTTCACCTTCCTGCTCGGCGACGCCTACCCGCCCGCCATCAACACCGTCGAAGAGCGCATCGCCCTCTTCGAGAACGGGCCGACGCGCAGTTCCTTCAACGTGGTCAACGCCAACGCCCACATGAAGGGCGGCCACTTCGTCCACTACGAGAACCCCGAGGCGTTCGCCTCGGACCTCGTCGAGACCTTCCGCAGGATCGGTGGCTGACCCTGCAGGCGACGGGCCACCAGCAGCGCTACCCGGGCCGGGGGGCCCGCGCGGGGAGAAACCCCGCCCCCGGCGCCCCCCCCGCCCGGCCCCCCCGGGCCCCCCGCCGCTCCTGTCTACCGCCCCGCTCCGGCGGCCCCCACCCGCTCAGCGCGCAG
>NZ_JBHXVG010000027.1:2968-31256 GCF_042672405.1 Streptomyces sp. NPDC127197
GGGGCCACCTTCTACCAATACTACACCCCCGCGGCTTACGCCTCGGACCTCGACTATACCTTCCGATGTATGGGTGGTTCACCCTGCTGGCGCCGGGCCTCCTGCTCCGATCCCGGAGCAGGAGGCCCGTCGCTGTCAGAACCCCGGCACCGGTCGCCCGCGCAGCCGGTCGAGATGTGCGACATCGTCGGGACGGGTCGTCCAGACCACATGATGGCTGCGCACCGAGCCATGCTCCACTGCGGGCAGGGGCCCTGTGGCAACGTCCGGAAACCTTATGGCCGACCACCGCAGTGGGGCTGGAGGCGCCGCTTTCTCGCCCGCTGCCGAGGACGGAACACCTCAGCAGCAGACCCACGCCCAGCACCACGCCGGCGCTCAGCACCCCGCTCCGACAACGGAGTCAGCCGACACATGTGCAGCGCCGCCACGTCGTCGGTTCCTTGACAGAGACACCTGATACGACGATCCTCGTAACCCGTTAGAGCGGTGATACATGGTGAGTGTGTGTACATGTATCTCACACGCTCCGGATCGAACGCGAGGAAACGACATGATCAGCAGACGGAGACTGACCCAGGCCATGGCGGCGGCAGCGGCGACCGGAGCCGCCGGTCTCACCGGGTCGGGTCAGGCGTCGGCACGCACGGACACGGCGCCGACCGGGCGGATCGCACGCGATCTGGGGCCGGTGCGCCATACCCGTACCGATGTCCTCGACATCGCATATCACGACGTGGGCCCGGCCCACGGCAAGCCCGTGATCCTTCTGCATGGCTGGCCCTTCAGTCCCGTCGGCTCCTACGCCGAGGTGGCGCCCGCGCTCGCTCGGCGCGGCTATCGCTGCTACATCCCCTACCTGCGCGGCCACGGAGAGACCCGGTTCCTCCGCGACGACACCCTTCGCTCCGGCGAGCAGGCGGCGCTCGGCGCGGACCTGATCGCCTTCATGGACGCCCTGCGCCTTCCCCGGGCCCTGTTCGCCGGATACGACTGGGGCGGGCGGGCCGGTGACGTCGCCGCGGCTCTGTGGCCGGAGCGCTGCACCGGCGTGGTCTCCGTGAACGGCTACCTCATCCAGAACCTCGCCGTCGCCCAGGAGCCGCTGGCGCCCGCGCTCGAGGAGGGGTACTGGTACTTCTTCTACTTCCTCACTGAGCGTGGGCGGAAGGGGCTCCAACGCAACCGGGAGGACCTGGCACGGGTCGTCTGGCACCGCAACTCGCCCCAATGGCAGTTCACCGAGGCCGAGTTCGCGCAGGCGGCGGAGCTGTGGACCAACCCGGACTACGTCGACGTCGTGATCCACAGCTACCGGCACCGCCTGGCCGCGGCCCCCGGCGATCCCCGTTACGCGGAACTGGAGAAGCGGTTGCTGGAACAGCCGAAGATCACCGTTCCTGCCGTCACCCTGGACGGACAGGCCGACGGCGTCATCCCGCCGACCGACGGGACCGGCTACGCCGCCCACTTCTCGGGCCCTTGGAAGCACCATGTTGTCCCGGGGGCCGGACACAACCTCCCTCAGGAGCGGCCCGAAGCCTTCACCGCCGCGATCCTCGAAGTCGACGCCATGAGGTGACTGATCCGCGCCCCGACGTTCGTCACCGCCTTGACGGGGGACGAGTGGGAGGGCGTGCTGACAGCAGTCCAGGGCAACAACCAGGACGCCATCCACGATCGACGAAGTGGAGCACGGTCATGCACAAGGGGCTCACCGCGGAAGCCGCCGAGGCGGCGGTACGACACGCGCGATTCGGCAGGCTTCCCGAGCACATCCGCTTCGAGGACATGACCGAAGAGGTCGAGGCCGCGCCGGCCGACGGGGTCAACGCATCGTACGACCCCGCGGGCTCGTGGAAGTTCTACTCGTGCCTCGCCCTCGACCTGGGGCTGTAGACACCCGGCAGACACGGACACCCCTTGTGCGCGGACGACTGCATACGCTGCAGAGCCACGTGTTGACACGACCGGACTCTGTGTACCGCCACAAGGGCTCCATGCGATCGCAGCACTTGGAGACAGCAGCCCGATGAACGACCTGGACCGCCCAGCCTGCCTTGCCCCAGCACGGCTGATCGGGCGGGACGGGGTCTCGACTTCCCACGGTCCCCCTTCAGCGGCTCCGCGATCCACGGCGCGACGCTCCTGCTGACCGGCGAGGCCGGCACAGGCAAGGCCGTCCTGCGTCCGACTGCGCTCTCGTAGAAGCCCTGTTCACCCTGATCCTGTTGTGCTCGTACAGCGGCGATCCACAGAAGTTGCCACCGCTGTTCCGGGCCCCTCGACCGGCTCACCCCCGCACCTCCCGACCTGCTGTGGGTGTGCGCGCAGAGGTTCGCCGACCTGGCACGCACCGCGCCCGGCCGCCGGTACCTGGCCGCACTGCCACATCTGTGCCTGGACTACCACCAGGCGGGCCGCTGGGCCGAGGCCGCGCTGCTGGCCGGAGAGGGGCTGGTCCTGTGCGAGGAGTACGGCTGCCGCTTCTTCGCCTGCAAACTCCAGTTCGTGCAGGCGCTTGTGGTCAGGGCGCGGGGCGACGGGCGCCGATACGTCGGAGAGGCAGAGGGCCCGGGGACGGACCGGCTCTGGGGATGGCCAGCCCGCCCTCGGATGCTTTCGGTCGGTCCGACCGTCAGTCGGTGCGCCCGCGGAAGGTACGGCGCACGTCGTCGACCCAGGCGTCGGGTACTTCCCAGAACACGAAGTGGCCTCCGCCCGGGTGTGCGGTGACGTTGACGTGGTTGAACCAGGGCGCCCGGGGACTGCCCAGGAAGTCCTGGACCCGGTTCTCGGTGGTCACGCCAGGCGGGTTCTCGTACCCGACCAGGGTGATGCCGGTGGGTGCCTGAACGGGCGGGGTGAGGTCGTGGGACGGGGTCCACGGGTAGCGGTTGGCGTTGGCGTACATCCGCATCGATGTGCTGATCGAGTTGGTGGCCCAGTAGATCGTCGCGTTGGTGAGAATGTCGTCCTTGCTGAAGACGTTCTCGACGTTGCCGTCGTTGTCGCTCCAGTTCGTCCACCGTTCGAGGATCCAGGCCAGCATGCCGGCCGGGGAGTCGCTCAGCGCGTGACCGAGGGTGCTGGAGTCGAGCATGTGCACGGCGACGTGGGCGACGAAGCGCTTCTGGAAGGAGAGGATCCCGGCGCGGATGTCCTCGGGCGTGCCCTCGGGGATCGTCTTACCGCCGGTGAGGTCCCAGGCCCGGTCGCCGTTGAACATGTTCAGCGGGATCGGTGAGCCGACGTGGATGGCGTACAGCGATTCGTAGTACTTGTGGCCGAGTTGAGCGGTGACCATGGAACCCAGGTCGGAGCCGGTGGCTGCGTACTTCTCATGGCCGAGGACTTCCGTCATCAGCTTGTGGAACAGGTCGGCGGCCTTCCAGAAGTTCATGTCCGGGTTGTCGGGCAGGGGCGTGGACCAGCCGAAGCCGGGCGTTGAGGGGACGATGACGTCGAACGCCTCGGCCGGGTCTCCGCCGTGGGCACCCGGATCGGCGAGCTTGTCGATGACCTTGGTGGCCATCGCGACGGTCCAGGGCCAGCCCTGGAAGAGCAGCATCGGCTTCGGATCGGGGCCGACACCGGCCCTGCGCATGAAGTGGATGGGCACGCCGTCGACTTCGACCTGGTATTGCTCGTACTGGTTGAGCTCGGCTTCTGCCTCGCGCCAGTCGTATCCGTCGATCCAGTAGTCGATCAGTTCTTTCAGGTACTGACCGTCCACGCCGTAATACCAGTCGCGATTGCCGGCGTCCACGGCGTAACGGGTGCGCTGCAGACGCTCCTTGAGGTCGACGAGTACCTCGTCGGGGACGTGGATGGTGGTGGGGGTCAAGGGGAAGGGCTTGCTGGACATGCGGGAGTCCCTCTCGGGTGATGAGGCGTGGCCGGGGTGGCTCCGGGTCAGGGAACGATCTTGAGCCGCAGCCGGGTGAGCTCGCAGTCGGAGATGCGCCACTCGCCGTCGACCTTGCGATACGTGTCGTGGTAGTGACCGAAGCCGTGCAGGAAGGAGTAAGGAGCCTCGGGATGGGCCTCGCGGTCGTGGTAGATCCGGTCCTCCATGGCCCACACACCTTGAGCAGTTGTGTCCGAGGTGAATGTGACCTCATGTGTGAACAGGTGGTGGATGGGCTGGCCTGCCCCGACACGGCCGCCGATGGTCTTCGCGAATTCGGCGGCGGTGACTTCGTCGGCGAGTGTGCCGTCGGCATTGCGGAATCGCATGACGGCGTCGTCAGTGAAGACTCCTGCCATCTTCTCCCATTGCCTGGTGTCGGCGTACCGGACGTAGCGGGCCCTCAGTTCGCGGATTTGGTCGAGGTCGGTATGTGTCGTGGCGGTCATGTATCCGCCCTCCTTCGCCGAGATGTATCTATTGTCTAACAGGTGTGTCTTGCCCGTGTACTCAGTCATACGACTGCCGGTGACACATGTGAGGGGGTGGGTTGAGCTTCGGCCGTTTCCTCAGGAACGGGGTACCGGAGCGGTGCTTTCCGCGGTCTGGTCCGCGCCGATGTGCAGGTCCTGCGACTCGTTCTCCTGGTGGCCGGTGGGTATCAGCAGGCACGAGGTGAGTCCGACGACCGCGGCGACGGCCAGTACCAGGAACACCGCGACCCAGCCGCCTTCGCTCGGGTATCCGTCCGCCCGCGCGGTGGAGGCGAGAATCGTGGTGACGACGGCTGCGCCGACCGCACCGCCGATGGTGCGGATGTTGGCGTTCATTCCGCTCACGGCACCTGTGTGTTCGGCGGGCACCGCGTGCACGACGAGCGCCGACAGTGCGGAAAGGCCGACGCCGAATCCGATGCCGCCTATCGCCATGGTGAGAGCGATTTGCCAGGGTTCTCCGTGGAAAGCCGCCAGCAGCAGGAGGCTGACCACGACGGGTACGGATCCAAGGATGAGCAGCGCCTTGGCCGGTATTCGGGTGGCGAGCGGACCGGTCACGACCCCGCTCGCGAACTGAGTGAGCGTCACCGGCAGGAACAGCAGGCCGGACACGGTGATCGACTCGCCGAGCCCGTACCCGGTGGCCGTGGGCACCTGGAGGAAGGACGGGACGAAGCCGAAGACCGAGTAGAGGATGAAACCGAAGAGGAACGAAGCCAGGTTCGCCGTCCACACAGGACGCATCCGGAAGACGCGCATGTCGATCAAGGGATGGCGGGACCGGTTCTCCCACCAGACCCACAGCGTCCCGACCGCGAGTGCCCCGGCGAGCAGGCCGAGCGTCCGCCCGGACAGCCACCCCCAGTCCTGGCCGAGGCTGAGCGGCAGCAGCAGGAGGACCAGAGTGCCGGCCAGCGTCACGGTGGCACCCACGTTCAGTCGTCCAGCGGCTGTGGCGCCGCTGGACCGCGGCAGGAAGAAGAACACGGCGATTGCGACGAGCCCATTGGCGATGGCGGGAAGCCAGAACAGCCAGGCGACACCCAGAGAGGAGACGATGGGGCCGGCCACCAGTACCCCGAGTGCCCCGCCGACGGAGCTGACGGCGGCGATCGTGCCGACCGCGGTGCCGACCTGGCGTCGGGGCACCAGGTCGCGTACCAGGCCGAAGGCCAGGGGCAGTGTGGCACCGCCGGCGCCCTGGAGGACGCGGGCGAGGACGAGCACAGGGAGGCTGGTGGCGAGGGCGCCGATCACGCTGCCGAGAGCGAGCAGGGCGAGGACCGCGACGAGTACGTGGCGCTTGCCGACCTGGTCACCGACTCGTCCCAGCACGGGTGTCAGGACGGCGCTCGAGAGCAGGAAGCCGGTGAGCACCCACCCCACTCCGAGCTGGCTCGTGTGGACGTGATCGCGCAGCGCCTCCAGACCGGGGTTCACCACGGACTGGACCAGGGCGTACGAGACCGAGGCGACCGATAGAAGCGCCAGCGAGGCCTGCGCCCCTTCCGCACGGAAGGGGCGCGTCCGGGGTGCGGGGTCGGGGGAGCGCTCCAAAGCATGATTGGACGGCATGGTCCAATCTTGGCTCACCAAAATAGGACCGTCAAGTCCAATCTTGCGGTCGGGCCTACGCGGTGCCCACGGCCACAGGCTGCAACGGGCTGATCGCCGCGGTCAGGGCCGCGTCGAGATAGTCCGTGCGCCCCGTCCCCTGGAGCATCACGACACCCCCCTGTACGGCCGCCAGGATGCTCCGCGCCCGTCGCCGTACGGCTTCCTCTTCGTCGGACGTAACTGCCTTCACGCCGCGTACGAGAGCTGCCTCCCATTCGTCGTAGAGAGAGGTGACGATCGAGCGGGCCTGAGGCGAGGACTTGCCCAGTTCGGCAGTCAGGCTGCCGAGGGGGCACTTCTGTCCCAGCTCCGTGTAGTGGTCGAGTACTGCCTGCCGCCACCCCTGCCAGGACTCCCACGTGGAGAGATCGCCGAGATACGGCTGCTGCGCCTCGAGGACCTGCCCTGCCTCGTACTCGGCCACGGCGGCAAGGATGTCGGCCCTGCCCTCGGGAAAGTAGTGGAACAGCTGGCTCTTGCTGGTGGCCGTGGCTGCCCGCACGTCGTCGAGCGTCGTCTCGGCAGCCCCCTTGTCCCTGGTCAGCATCGCCGCAGCGACGATGATGCGGTGTCGGGTAGCTCTGCCCTTGGCGGTCATTCCCTTGTTCATCTCACCATCATCCCACTTCTTTGGACCCTTCGGTCCACCTCTGGGGTGAGCGTGGCGAGCCCGTGGGCGGCGGCGAGATCGACGATCTCCACTCCCGGCTCGCCCCGGCAGCCGGATACTCCAGGGAAGTCCCTGGACGTGCGCCTCGGCCTTCTCGCCGAGCAGGCCGATCTCCGCCTTGTCCGGTGCGGGAGCGATGTTCGTGATCCCGTTCAGCGCGGGAATCTGCGAGCCGGTGATCGCCAGTGGAGCACCACCGGGACCGCGCTCACGAAAGCCGTTCGGAAGAACCCCGGCAAGTGCCTCCACCGCCGCCTGAAAGGCCCCAGCGGCCTGGGAAACCGCATCGCCGTCGGCTATACGTGTGAGTATGACGCGCGAGGAACGTGTGAGGTGTGTACGGGTTTCGGTGTCGGACGCACCCCCGTTTGAATGCGCCCGAGGAGCAGAATTTTCTGGACTTGCCGGTCCAAAAAATTCTTCCTACGCTCGACGACATCCGAACACACACAGACAACGACCCTGGAGGCCCTTGACATGGCTGCCACCGACAACGACGCACTCGTCCGCGACTTCGTGAACACCTTCAACACACAGGATGCCGACGCCCTCGCCCCGTTCCTGGCCGACGACGTCGTCTTCACCGCCTACGGCGACTCACCGGTCAAGGGCCGCGACGCGGTCATCGCCCTGTGGAAGGGCGTCTTCGCGAACTTCGCACAGATCAAGTTCGAGACCGTGCACCAGGCGGTGAACGGTGACGTCGTCATCGCCGAACAGATCCACGGACTCGCCCTGCCCGGCGGGAAGCTCGCCCCGGTGATGAACATGGCGATCTACGAGCTCCGCGACGGCAGGATCGCGGCCTGGCGCGACTACACCAACCCCGCCTACGCATCCACCCTGCTGCAGGCCTGAGCGGACCAGTCTCTCCGATTGCATCCGCCGGTCGTCCGGCGGTCGTACCGACAGAAAGAGGTGTGCGCCATGCGCGCTGTAGTAGTGGAAGAGCTGGGCGGACCGGAAGTACTCCAGCTGAAGGAATGGCCCGACCCCGAGCCAGGGCCGGGCGAACTGGTGGTGGACGTCGACTTCTCCGGTGTCAACTTCATGGACACCGGCACCCGTACCGGATTCGCAGTGCCCGGCAACCCGCCCTTCGTCCCCGGGGTCGAGGGCGCCGGCCGGGTCACCGCCATCGGTGAGGGCGTCAGCGGCTTCGCGATTGGCGACCGGGTGGCCTGGGTCTCCGTCTACGGCAGTTACGCCGAGAGGATCGCGGTCCCCGCCGCCCAGGTCGTCCCGGTCCCGGACGACATCTCCAGCGACGTCGCCGCCGCAACGATGATGCAGGGCCTCACCGCGCACCACTTCGTCACCGAGTCCGCACCCCTGGCCGAGGGCGAGACCGCGCTCGTGCACTCCGCCGCCGGCGGTGTGGGGCGCATCGTCACCCAACTGCTCAAGCTGCGCGGCGCGCGCGTGATCGGCCTGGTCTCCCGCGAGACGAAGGTCCAGGCCGCGAAGGCGGCGGGTGCGGACGAGGTCCTCGTCTCCTCGGGCGGCGACTTCGTGGACCGGGTCAAGGACCTGACCGACGGCGAGGGCGTACACGCGGTCTTCGACGGCGGCGGTGCCACCACGTTCTGGCCCTCGATCGAGGCCCTGCGACGGGTCGGGACGCTGGTCTACTACGGCCCGCTGATCGGCGACATCCCCACGGTGCGGCTGCTCGACCTGCCCAAGAGCATCAGGGTCACCTACGCAGTATTCGCGGACCACATCCACAACCGGGAGCTGCTGCTCAAGCACGCCGGAGACCTGTTCGACAAGATCCGCGAGGGCAAGCTGCGGATCGACATCACCGAACGCTACCCGCTGGGCGCCGCCGAGCAGGCACACGCCGACATCGAATCGCGGCGCACCTCCGGCAAGCTCCTGCTCGATCCGAGCCTTTGAGCCGGCCACAGACACACCGGACAACGTCGCACGACGGCACGACGATTCCCCTGGAGAGCCCCCGGGGAAGAACTACAGCAGGTGACATCCCGCCGGCCGGGACGAATCGATTGCGCGGAGGCTCCGGCCCCCCTCCGCTCGATGCCGACGCTCCGGGCCGCCTCAGACTGCGGCCAGCGCCTCGGTCGGAGGCAGCCCGGAGGCGCTACGGCGGGGTACAGGCCCGCGGCCATGCCGACGGTGACCGCCCCCGGGAAGCCGGCGACGAGTGCGAGGGGCGGGAACACCACGGGCCAGGACTGGGACACGGCGTACCCCGCCGCGGCCACCGCTCCGAGAACGGTTCCGGCGCAGCCACCCAGCGCGGACAGGGCCACCGACTCCGCCAGGAACTGCCCCCTGATCTGGCCGCGACCGGCCCCCAGCGCCCGGCGCAGACCGATCTCGCGGCGCCGCTCCAGCACCGAGACGACCATGGTGTTGGCCACGCCCACGCCGCCTACGGGGAGGGCGACACCCGCAAGCCCGAGAAGGAGGACCGACAACGTCTGCTGGGTGACGCGCTTGGCGGCCAGGGCGTCCGACGGACGGCTGACCTGGACCAGGACCGGCAGCTGCGGATGGAGGGTCGCGGGCAGTACGGCGCGCACCGCCTCGATCTGCGGCTCGCGGGCCGTCACGTAGACGACGGTGGGGTGGCCGTCGAAGCCGAGCTGGTCGCGGGCCGCATCCCAGCCGACCAGGACGGCGGTGCCGAGGTCGGGGGCGAGCGGCAGGGGGTCGAGGATGCCGACGACGGTGAACCAGTGGCCGTCGATGTAGACCTGCCTGAACTCCTGACCGGCGCACCCGGTCGAAACCGAGGCGGGAAGCGGCGCGGAAGCCCAGGACCACGGTCGGGAAGCGTGCCGTGGTCGGGGAGGGGAACGATCCCGAGCGGACGGTCCCATGGACCGCCCCGAGCAGGTTGGTGCGAGCGGCCAGGACGCTGATGCCGGACGCGTCGGCCGGGTCGGCGCGGTCGGAACGCAGGACGGTCTTGCGGGTGTTGGCCACGGCGCTCGCGCTGGTCACCGGGCCGATGCGGGCGGCCATGGCGTCCGCGCCGGTGGGGAGGACCACCGGGGGAGACCGGCCTGTTTGGGGTCGTCGTCGGCGAGCACAACATACGCACGCATGTGGCCATCGTAGAAAGCGCAGCAGTCCACACCCTGCTGCTGCCGCGAAAGTCGGCAAGAGGGCACCGGACGACGACAGGAACACAACACCTTCCTGACATTCGGCCGCAAACCTGATGTCGCCCAGGTCGCCCGCACGTACCTGCGGCCGGGCTCAGATCCAGGTGTCGAGCCACATCCTGGCGCGCCAGTCGGCATACGGGATCGTCTGCCCGGTGTAGATCGGGAAGAGGTAGATGAAGTTCCAGGCGATGAACAGGACCAGCACGCCTGCGGTCACCGCACCTCGTGTGCGGCGCTTGTCGGTCGCTCCCGGCGGCCCCAGCAGGGCTCCCAGCATCATCGTGACGGCCAGGCACAGGTACGGCACGAAGGCGACCGCGTAGAAGGAGAAGATCGTGCGGTCCTGGTACAGGAACCAGGGCAGATACCCGGCACCCACCGCACACAGGACGGCGCCGGAGCGCCAGTCGCGGCGCAGCGCCCATCGGTAGAACAGGTACACGAGTGCGCAGCATGCCGACCACCACAGGAGCGGTGTTCCCAGGGCGAGGATCGCCTGTGAGCAGTCGGCCGTCGTGTGGCAGCCGTCCGTCCCGGGTTTCGGTGACTCGTAGTGGAACAGCACAGGGCGGCCCAGAACCAGCCAACTCCAGGGGCTCGACTCGTACTTGTGGGGGGTGTGCAGTCCCACGTTGAACCGGTAGACGCCGTACTCGTAGTGCCACAGGCTGCGCAGCGGGGCCGGGATCCAGGACCAGGTGCCGCCGTGGCCGTCCGCCCAGTGGCGTCCGTGGCCGTTGTCGGACAGGAACCAGCCGGTCCATGTCGCCAGATACGTCACGACGGCGACCGGAACCAGGGACAGCACCGACCAGCCGAGGTCCTTGCGCAGCACCGCCCGGTAGGGGCGGCATGCCCCGGCGACGCGGCGGGAGCCGACGTCCCACAGCAGGGTGAGGGTCACGAAGAAGGCGAGGAAGTACAGGCCGTTCCATTTGGCCGAGGCCGCCAGTCCCAGGAAGAGGCCGGCTGCGAGCCGCCAGGGACGCACTCCCGTCCCGGCATGGTCGCCGGTGTGTGCGTCCGGGCGTATGTGGCCGTCCTCGTCGACCGGCAGGGCTGCCGCGAGCCGGGCTCGTGCGTGGTCCCGGTCAATGAGCAGACATCCGAACGCCGCCAGCACGAAGAACATGACGACGAGGTCGAGCAGAGCGGTCCGGCTCATCACGTAGTGCAGGCCGTCCAGAGCCATCAGCGCTCCGGCCAGGCAACCCAACAGTGTCGAGCGGAACAGGCGGCGCCCTGTGCGGCACAGCATCAGCACCGACAACGTGCCGAGGACCGCGGTCATGAAGCGCCAGCCGAACGGGTTGAGGCCGAACATCCACTCGCCGAGGGCGATCACCCACTTGCCCGTCGGCGGATGTGCGACGAAGGCGCCGGTGTCGGAGAGCGGGACCACCTGGGGATCGGCGAGGATCTGCGGGTCGGCGATCTTGCGGTCCGGCCAGGTGCCCTCGTAACCGAGCTGCAGCAGGGACCAGGCGTCCTTGGCGTAGTACGTCTCGTCGAACACAACCGCCCGCGGGCTGCCCAGACGCCAAAACCGCAACAGCCCGGCCAGCAGCGCCACCAGCAGCGGCCCGCCCCATCCCGACCAGCGCGCCAGCCGGCCCGCCATTGCCGGGGAGAGGCCGAGCGTGCGGCACAGCCGTGACCCGGGCTCGGGAAACGGCACGACCAGGCGGTCGCGCACGGACGTACGCGGCCGCTCCACGTACCCGAACCGGCGCAGCCGCCGCTCCCAGGAGACCGCCTGGGGCTTCGCCGCCTGCTGAGGCTCGTCGGCCAGCGCGGGTGCGTTCTCATGAATCACGTAGTGAGCTTTCAATTCGTGGAGAGCAGGACGAGCGGGGATCAGCTGACCGGCGGGCGGTCGTAGTCACGCCGGCTCAGTCAGTCCTCACTGA
Organism: Streptomyces sp. NPDC127197; assembly: GCF_042672405.1. NCBI lineage: Bacteria > Bacillati > Actinomycetota > Actinomycetes > Kitasatosporales > Streptomycetaceae > Streptomyces > Streptomyces sp. NPDC127197. Next base: position 14,713 of record NZ_JBHXVG010000027.1, read on the forward strand.
TCGGGACCCCTTGAACCCGGCCAAGTGGCTACCTGGGTGGTGGTTGAGGTCCGTGTCGGCATCGGCACCCCCTCGGCAGTGGAGGCGGGGCGGGCCGTCGACGGCATCGGGACCGACTCGGCGGAGGTGACGGGACGTGGCTGAGGACCGTTAGACCCGCCCTGAGCGAAAAGGCTCGCCAGGAGCAGCAGTCCGACGCCAAGTCCGGCAATGGTCAGCACGGATCCGGTGGCCATCCAGGCCGTCCGGGCCCGCCGTCGGGCGCGAACGCCAGCTCGCAATCGAGATCGATGCCGCTCCTCGTACGGCACGTCCTCCTGGCTGTCACGCATCATGCGTGCCAGCTCCTGCTCGAAGTGATCCATGGCTCCCTCTTCACTCCACCGGCTCGACTGCCTCAGCCAGAAGCCGCCGCAACCGTGCAACGCCGCGTGCCGTGAGCGAACGGGCGGTACCCACCGGACACCCCAGCACCTCCGCGACATGCCGCTCGGGCAGGTCCTGGTAGTAACGCAGCACCACCGCAGCCCGCTGCCGCGCCGGCAACAACGCCAACATGGCCTCCAACCGGGTCCGCTCATCCACGGCGGCGGTCTCGTCCCCCACGCCGGGCGGGTCGGGCAGCTGGTCGACAGGGTGCTCACCCCACCAGCGACGCCGCGCCGAGCGCGCCGCGGCACGGACCAGGACCCTGCGCACATAGGCCTCGGGCGCCTGCTCGGCCACCTTCGGCCACGCAAACCACAGCTTGACCAGCGCCTCCTGCAGCAGATCCTCCGCCCGGTGCCGGTCTCCACCGGTGAGCAGCCGCGCCAGATGAAGCAACGCCGACCACCGAGCCGCCACGAACCGGTCGAACGCATCGGCCCGCAACTGCCCCATCAGCGTCGCCCCCTTACCTCCCTGCCGAGCACGCCGGCCTCTACCGCACGACCGCGGACACGCCCCTGTCACCTACAACAAAGACACTGGCCCCTACCCTGCTATGCACCCCCGCCATGTGGCGTGGATCACACACACGCGCTCCTGACGGTGCTCACGACGCGATCCAAAAACGCCGGTCTGCCCGGCTCGTCACTCAGCGGCGGACATTGGCTGCCACATCGCGGACCCCATCGGTGAGGGCCAGTTGGAGTGGGCCGTCGATGCCCACGTCCGGCCGCGGGGCTTCCTCGCGCTGGCCGGTACGCCCTACCGGCGCGAGGTCGTGGTCGCCACGTAGGACCTGGAGTATCCGGTCGCTTCTGCTTCTGCGGCACCCGGTGAAGGCGGTGCTGGGACGGGACCTGAACACATTGCGGTATCTGGACGGTGTGGGGAGGTTCGACGTCGACACAACGAGGTGACGACGCGGCGGATCAGTTCGTGAGGAGGTGGGCGTGGCCGAACATGGACGCGGCGGCTCGCGCCGTCGGCGTGCCGGAGTCCAGATCCGCGCCGGCCTGCCGCAGTACCGTCACCACGTCGTCCGCGCCCTTGAACAAGGCACCGGCGATGGGGGCCTGGTCCCGGGCGTTGCGCAGGTCCGGGTCGGCGCCGAGCCGGAGCAGGGCCCGTACGGTGTCGGCGTGGCCGTGATAGGCGGCGAGCATCAGGAAAGTGTTGCCGACTGTCCTCCCCTCCGGCACGTCCGCCCACCCGGCGCGGTGGCCGCCTCCACCGCCCTGACGAGAAGAGGTGTCTCCGTACAGCGACGAGATACATACACGTATCCCCGCTACGGACGTGTCCCGTAAAAGCAGCCGCATCAGGTCGGACTGACGAGGTCATCGCGTCCCCCTCCGGTTGAACTGGCCGTTCACCAGGGAGACTTGGGGCTGTCGGCGGAACGCCTGCTCACTTCGTGTCCCCTCCCGTATGACTCGTCACCTGCTTGACGGGTAACTGAAGGTGCGTAAGGATCGCCATGTGTGAACGTATCACTAGCTCAACAGGTGTCGGTGCACCAGATGTTTCAGCCAAGGTGTCTCTGTTGCCCCGTCCTCGCTCGGCCGTCAGTTGCCAACTCTTCACCACCGAGACAAGGAGTTCCACACATGAATCCGACCGGAGATACCAACCCCGCCACCGCAGGCCGTCGCCGGTTCCTGGGTCTCGCCGCGGGTGCCGTCGCCGCCACTCAACTCGGCATGCCCGGCCAGGCGCAGGCGGCGGCAGGCGGGTCGGCATCGGCGGGTCCCACGTCGGTGACAGGCGCCTCCCTCGGCTCCGCCCAGCCGATTCCCGGAGTCCGTCCCTTCCGCATCAGGGTTTCGCAGCGGGAGATCAGTGACCTTCGGCGGCGGCTGCGGGCGACACGCTGGCCGGAGCGCGAGACCGTCGGTGACCGATCCCAGGGCGCCCAGCTGGCGAAGGTCCGCCCGCTGGTCGAGTACTGGGGGACCGGCTACGACTGGCGCAAGGTCGAGGCGAGGCTCAACGCGCTGCCGCAGTTCATCACCGAGATCGACGGGGTGGACATCCAGTTCGCCCACATCCGCTCGCCGCACCCCGGCGCTCTGCCGATGCTCATGACGCACGGCTGGCCGGGCTCGATCATCGAGCTCCTGAAGGTCATCGACCCGCTCACGAACCCGACGGCCCACGGCGGGCGCGCCGAGGACGCCTTCCACCTCGTCTTGCCGACGCTGCCCGGCCACGGTTTCTCCGGCAAGCCGACGTCGACCGGGTGGAACCCGGCCCGCATGGCGACCGCGCTCCACCAGCTCATGCTCCGGCTCGGGTATGAGCAGTACGTCTCCCAGGGCGGCGACCACGGCTCGATCATCGCTCAGATCCAGGCCATGCAGCGGCTGAAGGGTCTGCTCGGCATCCACATCAACATGCCGGGCACCGTGCCGCCGGACGTCCTGCGCCACCTGCGCAACTTCGATGCCGCGCCCTCGAGTCTGTCCGCTCGCGAGAAGGTCGCCTATGACCGGCTGCTGCACTTCTACCGCGACGGTTTCGGCTATGCGGCGATGATGAACGAGAGCCCGCAGACCATCGGTTACGCCCTCGCCGACTCACCCCTCGCGATGGCGGCGTACTACTACGACAAGATCGCGGAGTGGACCGACTCCGGCGGCGAGCCCGAGAAGGTCCTCACCTACGACGAGATGCTCGACGCCATCTCGCTGTACTGGCTGACCAACACCGGGGCGTCGTCCTCCCGGCTGTACTGGGAAGGCACCCAGGCCGGCGGCGGCCCGTTCAACGCGTTCGACATCCCCGATGTCCCGGTGGCGGTCACGGTGTTCCCGGCCGAGATCTACCCCGCGCCGCGGAGCTGGGGCGAGCGGGCCTACGGCAACCTCATCCACTGGAACGAGGTCGACAGGGGAGGCCACTTCGCCGCCTGGGAACAGCCGCAACTGCTGTCCCAGGAGCTGCGCACGGCCTTCAGGTCACTGCGGGGCTGAGACCGGTCGTGTGTGGTTGATCCGAACGCGAACGTGGGACCGGTCCGGGGCTCTTCGTGAGGCCATAGCCGGTGCGCTGCATGTGGTGAAGGTCTATGAGCTTGCGGCCGTGTGTGAGTACCTGGGACTGGAACCTCAGAAGCCCCATGAAGATCCGTTCAAGAGCAAGATCATCTATGTGCGGGCGCGGCTGCAGAGCAAGACCCTGCCCAAGCTTGTGGACATCGCGCGGCACGTGATCAGCGAGTACGGCGACGACGACCTGCAGGCCCTGGTCCACACACTCGGCGCCCGCGGCGTCGACGGGGAGATGAAGAATCTCATCTTCGCCGCCGATGGCCCCAAACCGCAGATCGTGCTGCCGGACTCCATCAGCAACACCGTCCGCATCGTGAAGAACGATCAGTACTGCCTCGTGTACGACCAACCCTGGAAGACCACGGGCTGAGCTGGGCAGACCTGGTGGCATGGTGGGGGGCCGACACTCCGAGCCCGCGGATGATCCAACGCGGGCGCGCATCTCGCTACGAGAGCGACTGCGTCGCTCGCTGGGTGACAACGGTGCCGAACTGCTGGTGTTCGACACCTACATCAAGCTCGGCTTCGGCCTTCCCGCGCTCATCCCCCAGATCTATCTCCACTACGACCCCTACAGCCTCACTGAGCTGAACGGCGTCAGCCAGGCGGCGAAGCAACAGTCAGTCAGCGCCCGGCCGGCTGCCCCCCGAACGCTACGCGGCAATGGTGGCGGAGGACCGCCGGCTCACGCTGGAGAGTTACGAGGTCTACCGCATCGGCGGCCACGAGCTGGGCGACCACACCGCCGGGGAATCGATGCTCACCGACTTCTTCACACGCCTTCTCAGCCGCCACGGCCACCTGAGTCTGGAGAAGGATCCCTTCAGGCATGTGCGTCTACCGCGTCTCCTGCGGGGTCGCGAGCCCTTCACTGTGGCCGGTCCCCAAGACGACGCCTGCCACCCTGCCGGGCTGACGATGATGAGCAGTCAAGCCTCCGATGCCAGGAAGCCCCCAGAACCGAGCCGGACGAAACAGCCGCCTACGGCGACAGCCCCGGTGAGTGATCGAGGCGGTGGTGGCGCCGGACCGGTCAAAAAGCCAGAGGCGCGCCGGCACCCGCTTATCGCCCAACACCTCCCCGGCCCTCTTTACGGCGTCCTCGCCGCCGATGCTCCTCAGCCCGGCCCGTCCCCTGACCGTCCTGTCCTCGTGGCCGCCCAGCACCAGCAAATCGCTCACAGAAGGATGCTTGGGAGTCAACGGCCCGGGCGCGACGGAGACCAAGTACGCCTTGGCCAGGTGCTCGACGGCCACAGCCATGTGACGCGAACCCGGTCCCCGAAAACCAGTACTTCCGCACTACCGGCCCTGACCTGCACAGGCAGCTGGCGACGCAGCATCTGAACCCCATGTGGGCCTGGCTCATCATCATGGAATGTCGGTCTTGCGGCACATATCTGCCCAGCGACATCGCGCATGTGTCCTTCCTCACTCCTTGAACGGTCGTGTGAACCCCGCACCGGCCCGGCTCCGGTTATCAGGCATGGGAAGCAATGAACTCACCGACAAGGTGGCTCAACTCATCGAGAAGCCGGGGCCGTTGAGCATCGTCCAGGCCGGCGATCCGGTGCTCCGGAAGAAGACCGCTTCCTACGACGGGCAGCTCGACGACGACATGCTGCAGCATCTGATCGCCAGGATGCGCGAGACGATGGAGCAGATCCACGGAGCTGTCGGACTGGCCGCTCCGCAGGTCGGGCTGCCGCTGCGGCTTGCGGTGCTGTCGACACCCGCAGAGTTCTCCGCCCGGTTGATCGAGCGCGGGCAACAGCCCGTGCCGTTCACCGTGCTGGTCAACCCTTCGTACAAGGCTGTCGGACGACCGCGGAGGGCGAGCTTCGAAGGGTGCCTGAGCGTGGACGGCTGGCAGGCGGTGGTGACTCGTCCCGACCGGATCAGGCTGACTCGCGAGGACGAGGCGGGACAGCGCCATGTGGAAGAGCATGCCGGGCTCGGGGCGCGGATCATGCAGCATGAGACCGACCACCTCGACGGGATGCTCTACCTTGACCGCGCCGAGCTGCGGTCCCTGTCCACGACGGAGCAGGCAGTGGTGCGGTGGGGTGCCGACGGTCTGGCTGACGCCGCCAAGCAGCTCGGCTTCCCGCTGCCGTAACGGACCTCTGGGACAGGGGAGGTGAACCGGGGCCCGCCCTCTCAGAGCCAGCCGCGGCGGGCGGCCTGCCAGGCGAGCTGCATGCGGGTCCCGGCCCCGGCACGTGTCATCAGACTCTGGATGCGGCGCTGGACGGTCCTTCGGCTGAGGCCCATCTGCGAGGCGATGGCCTTGTCGGCGACTCCCGCGACCAGGGCGTCGAGCAGGCTGCTGTCCCTGACCAGTGCGGTGGTCGGTTGGTCGGGGCTGCCCTGAGGGCCGACGGGCACGAGCGGGGAAGATGCCGACGGACCGGTCGGCGATGGCGAGGCAGAGGGGCAGCCACGGGACGGCGCGGGCAATCTCCCCGGCCCGTACACCCGCCACCACGTTTTCGACGGCCCCCTCGTCGTCGAAGAAGGCCTTCTCGTACAGCACGCGGTAGCGGACACCCCGGGCGAGGGCCTCGAACTCCTCCGTGTTGCTGCCGGAGGGCATGGCCACGTACTGGGCGCGGCAGAACCAGAGCATCTCCTCACGGGCGTTGACCTGGATCTGTCTCAGCCACTGACGCAGAGCCTCCGCCCCGGTGATGACCTCCAGCAACTGCCCCGCGTCGTGGCGGCGCGCGGTCTCCCGGTACGTCTCCAGCAGCCGGTCCGCCTCCGCCCGTGCCGTGTCCAGTGCGTCGGCGGTGTGCTTGATGGGGGATGAGGGCCACGTCCGGGGGAACGGCCCGGAACACCCGAGGTGTGCCGTCGGTGTGGCAGGCCAGCCCCTGGCGCACGAGGGATTCGAGCACACGTGTGCTCCCGGCTCCGTCGACGCCGGTGCGCCGGGAGATGTCGTCGGCGGTCGCTCCGCCCGCCGTCACGAGAAGCCGGTGGACGGCCGCCTGTTCCGGCGAGACTCCCGCGGCTTCCAGCTTCCCGAAGGGCCTTCCCGCTTGTCGTGGCGTGGACAGTCCGAGGACTGTGCTCCAGGCCGCGCGGCGGCAGGGGCGAAAGGCACGTATGACCTCCCGCCCCGTGGGCCGTGATGGTCAGCGGCGCTCCGCCCAGGCACGGGAGACCGTCTGCTGGACGCTGTTGCCCGCGGAGTCCCGGGCCGTGACGCGCAGGGCCACATACGAGGCGCCGCTCCGATGGCGCGGCGGTCCACCGTGGCCCGGAACGTGTCGTGGCCACGGTCGTGGACGTTCGCCGGACGCCAGGTGCGGCCGTCGTCGTACGAGATCTCGACCTGCACCCTCGACCCGTGCGGGGCGGGTGCCCTGCCCTGGGCGCGGACGGTGACGTCCCCGCCGTACGATCCGGCCCGGGTGATGGTGTTGTGGGCGTCGACCGGTACGGCGTAGTCGAGTTGGAGGAGGGGCACGCGGTGGGCTTGTCTCTGGGGGGCGAACGGAACGACCAGGTCGTCGCGATCGCGGTCGCGTAGTCCCAGTCGGGGGAGGTGCGCGAAGTGTTCAGTTCCAGGCGGTGGTTGGCGGGGCTGGTCGGCACCTCGACGTCGGTCCAGACGGCCTTGGGACACCAGGGGTGAGGCGTCGGAGGGGAGCACCGTCAGGTGCCCGTCCTGTTCGAAGGTGTGGAAGACGATGCCGTCGCGTCCGGGACCCGGCCGTACCGAGGCCGTCTGCCGGCCGTCCGGGCCCTTGGCCACAGTCACGCTGTCGCCGGTGATCAGGCGGACGGTCGTCTCGCCGGACGTGGCCCCGTCGCCACCTTGGTGTGCGGCAGCCCCGGCGGGTCGGCGAACGACGGGGGTGACCGCCGCTGCGGCCAGTGCGACGCCCGCTGTGAACGTCGCCAACAAGGGGATGTGTCTCATCGGTTCCGTGCCTCTCCCGGCGCGCTGTGTGCCGTTCATCTGCGCGACAGAATCCGACGGCCGTGAGGCAGGTGTCACTCGACACCGGTGGCACAACTGGGACATGTCATAGGGCGACAGGGAACATGTGTGATTCGCGAAGTCGTCAATCACCGGCTTGACGGGTGACGGAACGGCTGCCATGATTACGTCACCGCCTCAACCGGTGACATGAAAGTGTCCTGGTCGGCAGGCGCCCGAAGACCTTTCGACCCAGATGGGGAGCACCAGTCATGGCAGTCAGCTACACCGCCGTTGTCGACGTCGACGGAGAGGGCCGGAACGGCGGTCACGTCCGCTCCTCCGACGGTCTGCTGGAGACCGGCCTCGCCCTCCCCAAGGAGCTCGGCGGCGCCGGCACCGCGACCAACCCCGAGCAGTTTCTGGCCGCAGGCTGGGCCGCCTGCTTCCTCGGCGCTTTGCGCCGCGCCGCCACCATCCGCAAGATCCGGCTCACCAGCACCACCATCACCGCCGAGATAACCCTCACGCACGGCGACGACGGCGAGTTCTCCCTCTCCGCGGTCCTCAACCCGGTGCTCGGCGGTGTCGACCAAGCCACCGCCGAGGAGCTCGCGCAGGCCGCCCACCAGATCTGCCCGTACTCCAAGGCCACGCGCGACAACATCCCGGTCACCATCAACGCCAGCGCCGCCTGACCCGTCCCCCTGGACCGCGGGTCCCGTGTTCCCCCTGCACGGGACCCGCCACCCCCTCAGCCGTACCCACACCCCCGACCGAAGAGTGAGGGCAGGACATGGCCTCCATGACGCACACATACGTACGGATCGCCCCGCAGCCTCGTTCGGATCGCGACTGCCTCCCCGGCGAGCGGCCGTCCCGAGACGCGGCAAGCTCCGAGGACCGTGACTGGCCGACGGACACGCAGGTGTGGAACTGGGCGGAGAGTGCGGCGCTGTCTGGGTACGGCCCGTCGGCCTCGAGCTTTCTCTGACCGGCGGAAGGACCGGTCCGGCACCGGATCATGCCGGACCGGTCACCTGGCTACGAGGGGAACGTCAGTGGTGCCGTCCGTGACGTGTGAGAACACCCTCGACGGCGGCGGCCATCACGCTCTCACCCGTGGCGTTGGGGTGCACCGGCGCGGCCGGCGTCTCGGGGGCGTCGAGCTGCGCCGGCACGCCGTCGGCCTGCGGAGCCGTCATGTCGGCGGTGGTGGCACCCGAGCAGCTGACGTCCGTCAGCGTCGCGGACCGTGACCGCGCCACCAGCGAGGGGCTGGCAACTGCTTGCCGGGGAGTGTGCACGAGGTCGAGTTAGCTCGATCGTGTGATGGTCGGCTCGCGGGCTTGCAGCTCCCTGGGCCGACCGGGTTAACGTGATCGTGCGATCTGGGACGCCGGGTACGGCGCCAGCGTGCGGGGCCCCCGCTCCACCGGAGAGATGGTCCGGGGCCTCTCCGTCGCCTCTGGCCGTAACCAACTGGCCAGGTCGCGCAGGGAACTGGCCTCCCGGGATCGGACCACGCACAGGATGCGTGTCGCTGCCCCGGGGTCGAGTACGCCGGGGACCAGTGCGCCCAAGACCGTTCGGGGCGTGCGGCTGCATGGGGTCACTCCTGCTCAGTCATCAGGAACGGCAGTTCTGGTGGGAACGCAGACAGGTCGCGTCGACCTGGGTGGGCACGAGTGGTGCGGAGGCGTACGAGTCACCGAGGGCGACGTAGTCCACCTTGTGCCAACTCTCCGTGGCTGTGCTCGCCGCAGCTGTTCCGGCCGTGGCGAGGGCACCTCAGGCGGAGAGCAGTGCGGCACCCACCGTCAGTGCGCGTCCGGAGCGGGAGGCGGGAAAGGTTCTTCTCAAGATCTGTCCTTCCGTGATCGGTCGAGGGCCTCCGCCCTGGCGCGCGTTCGCGGCCCGAGGCGGAGCGCCCAACATTCACACATATCCCAAAGCCGTCAGGTGCTATGGCTCCGGTAACGAATTGAGTCAGCTGACTGAGGCGACACATGTCGACCACGGCCCACACTGAGAGCGCAGTGCCTGCCGACGTATGCCGAACCGTAGAAAGCGAGACCACAGCCATGGACATGAAGCTCGAAGTCGTCATCCTGCCCGTCTCCGACGTGGACCGGGCCAAGGGCTTCTACGTGGAGCAGCTCGGCTGGCGCCTCGACGCCGACTTCCCGATCAACGACGGCTACCGGATCGTGCAGGTGACCCCGCCCGGCTCCGAGTGCTCGATCATCTTCGGCCGGGGACTCACGCAACAGGAAGCGGGCACGCTCCACGGCCTCCAGCTGACCGTCACCGACATCGTCAAGGCCCAGGAGGAGCTGACCTCCCGCGGTGTGGAGGTCTCCGGCCCGTTCCGCGACGAGACCGGCGCCTTCCACCACGCCGGTGACTCCCACCGGGTGCCCGGCCTGCACCCCGAGCGGGCCAGCTACGGCACCTTCGCCGCCTTCAGGGACCTCGACGGCAATGAGTGGTTCCTCCAGGAGGTCACCGAGCGCGCCCCGGGCCGCTGAGACCGCCATCCCGCCACGACCACGACACCCATCCGACCGACACCCATCCGACCGGCTCCGTCACCGGAGGACACATGCCGACCGAGAACATACGCACGTACGACGTCATAGTGATCGGCGCAGGTCCGGTCGGCGAGAACGTCGCGGACCGGACCGCCGCCGCGGGCCTGAGCACCGTCATCGTGGAGAGCGAACTGGCCGGCGGCGAGTGCTCGTACTGGGCCTGCGAACCCAGCAAGGCCCTGCTGCGCCCCGTCCTGCTCCGCGCCGACGCCGTGCACGTCCCGGGTCTCGACCCCGCCGTCAAGGGCCCGCTGGACGTCGAGGCCGTCCTGGCGCACCGCAACCGCATGTCCGCCGACTGGAAGGACGACGGCCAGGTCGAGTGGATCAAGTCGGTCGGCATCGACCTGCTGCGCGGTCACGGACGGCTGGCGGGGGAGCGCGAGGTGTCCGTGGAGACCCCCGAGGGCGACACCGTCCGCCTGCGGGCCCGGCACGCCGTCGCCGTGTGCACCGGCAGCCGCACGGCCCTGCCCCGGCTGCCCGGGATCGAGAACCTGCGGCCCTGGACCAGCCGGGAGGCGACCAGCGCCCAGCAGCCGCCGCAGCGTCTCGTGATCGTCGGCGCCGGTGTGGTGGGCGTTGAGATGGCCACCGCCTGGCAGGCCCTGGGCAGCCGGGTGACCCTGCTCGCCCGGGAGGACGGCCTGCTGCCCCGGATGGAGCCCTTCGCGGGCGAGCTGGTCACCGAGCGCCTGCGGGAGGCCGGTGCGGACGTACGGTTCGGCGTCTTCGTCGTCGGCGCGGAGCGGGTGGACGACGGCGAGGGGGAGGTCCGTATCAGCCTGTCGGACGGCGGTGAGATCACCGCCGACGAGATCCTCTTCGCCACCGGCCGCGCCCCGCGCTCGGAGGACATCGGCCTCGACACCGTGGGACTGAGGGCGGGTGACTGGCTCGCCACCGACGACAGCCTCACCGTCACTGCCGTCCCCGGGAACTGGCTCTACGCCGTAGGCGACGTCAATCGCCGGGCCCTGTTCACCCACCAGGGCAAGTACCAGGCGCGCATCGCCGGTGCCGTGATCGCCGGCCGGGCCCGAGGTGATCAGCTGGACACCGGCCGCTGGGCTCCGCACAGCAGTACGGCCGACATCGAGGCCATCCCCGGCGTCGTCTTCACCGACCCCGAGGTCGCCTCCGTGGGCCTGACCGTCCGCGAGGCCGAGCGCACCGGCCGGGCCGTCGAGGTCGTCGACTACGAGATCGGTCACCTCGCGGGCGCCGTCCAGTATCGCCCCGACTACCGGGGCAGGGCCCGGATCCTCATCGACCGGGACCGTCAGGTCGTCGTCGGCGCCACCTTCGTAGGACCGGGCGTTGCCGAGCTGCTGTACTCGGCCACCGTCGCCATCACCGGGGAGGTGCCGGTCGAGCGTCTCTGGCACGCCGTACCCGCGTTCCCCACCATCAGCGAGGTGTGGCTGCGCCTGCTCGAGACGAGGAGGGACTCATGACCACCGCACGCGACCTCGCGCTCGTCGCCCTGGGTATGCCGTCCGATCGGCCCGTGGCACAGGGAGACCTGTCCCTTGCGCTCGCGGGGGCCGAGGCGGTCGATCTCCTGGAGAGCGGAGCGCTGAGCCTGGACGGCGACCGCATGATGCCCGGCCCTCGGGTGGCAACGGGTGACCGTCTGCTGGATCAGGCGCACGCCTCGCTCACCCGGCGGGAGCCGTACGAGAAGGTCGACGAGTGGCTGTGGCGCCGCGGTGGCGAGCTTGCCGCGGCCTATATCGACGACCTGGAGCGGGCCGGGCTCGTCACCCACCCACGGGGCCGCTTCCGGCTGCGGTCCGCGCGGACCGTCCTGGCCGCCTCGCAGGCCCGCCGCAGTGCGGAGGAACGCAGGGCGTCCGGCGAGCCCGTCCTCGCCGCTCTGCTGGCGGCCGCAGGGATCGGGGAGGACCCGGCCGAGGCCCGCGAGAGCCTCACCGGGGACGCGGTCACGACGGTGCTGGCCGCCGTCGGCGACGCGGTGACGCAGCTGGAGGCCGTACGACTGCGGCGGGACGTCGAGAACGCCGCGTTCGACAACGTTTGGCGGGGATAGGGCCGCTGAGCGGGCGCGCCGACGGGCGTGGTCACACCCGTGAGCGGGGCTTTCACACCTGCCACATGGGAGGCTTCTTGAGACTCCGCTGCCTGGACGAGGCCCCTCACGGCACCGGTCGGCTGATCGACCGTCGGCTCCTACAGACGCTGGGCAACCCCGAGTGAACCTTTTCCCCTGCGAAGTACGTGGAGCTGTAGGGAATAGGGGAAGCGGGGATCTTTCCGCCCGTCGGACCGTCGTGAGGAGAAGGCGCGCTCGTGAGGATCGGTATCGTGCCCCCCACCAGATCCGAGATGTCCGGCCCGACGCCGTTCCGACCTGGGCCAAGGCGTCGGAGAAGAGCCGACGACTTCGTGGTGGACGACACCGGCCCGTCGGTGCCGGCCACGGCCGTTGGCCCGGCCTTCGTCCGCGCACGTGCGGCCTGGAAGGCTGCCGGACGCGAGGGCACGCGGGACCTCGTCGCTGTTTGCGTGCTTCGCCCTGGGCGACGAGGACCTCGGCGTCGACGAACTCATGCTCGCCCCGACTGTCGACGAGGCATGGCTGGCGGATGTGGCTCCGTAGGGAGGAACCCTTGGTACACGCCCTGAAGTGCCGCACCCGTCCCGCGTGGCGGGTTGTGTCGCATGAGGTGCATTGCAGTGCCCGGTTGCGGCCCACCGCCCGCGGGACGCGCGTGGGTGTCAGTCGGAGCTGTCCGCCTCGCCCGCTACACCAGGGTGTACATGACGGAACGCTGCTGCTTGTGACGCCTGATACGTCCCTTGGCGACCAGGGATTCGAGGGTGTTTCGTACCACCTGCGGTGTGGGATTGCGGTCCGGGTGCTTCTTGAGGAGTTCGTCCCGCAGCTCCTTCGCCAGACGCGGCTCCTCGTACTGGCCGAGCAGGTCCGCAAGCAGGTCACCGAGCAGAGGCTGGTGCGACTTCCCCTTCGCGCTGGCCTGTGCGGTCTTGGCGGCCGGAGTGGTCTTGGCCGACGTGGAGCGTCGTGAAGCGGTTTCGGCAGGGGCCTGCTTCGCCTTTTCGACGACGGGCTCTTCCTGCAACTGCTCGGGCAGACGGGACGCGTCCGTGAAACCCTCGTACTGTTCGGCGAGGTTGATGATGTCCGCCAGGAGGGCCTCCTCCTGCTTCAGCATCCTGATCTTCTCCATCAGCTCCTGCTGTCGCCGACGGTTCTCCTCCAGGTCCGACGCGGCTTGTGCTACGTACCGCGATCGGAGCGTGGCGGCTGATTGGCTGGTCACACCGTTCACTCCCTCGATATGGATGACGTTGCGCATGGTACCCACGCCGAGGGTCCCGTGCAGATAAGTGTCGACGCCAGATGGTTCGTCTGGCATGTCCACTCTTCACGATAGGCGCTGATGTGCCTGCGCATAGAGGAAGTGTGGACCTTCTTCGACCTCCCGAGGGTTCGACGACGTCACTCGCACGAGGCTCCCTCCGCCAATACTGCCCGGTAAGTATGTCGTCGAACCGCCTCCCTGACGACCCTTGGTGGGTCGTTGTATGTGTGGGACCGTGTTGCCCCGTCGGGGGGACGAGTACGAGTGTCGGACCGCGCCTCGGATCCGGGGCCGTCACCTGGCGGCGTGCTCGCGGGCCGTCAGGGCTGCCTCTTTGGCCGACCCGCGATGCACGGGTCCGTGACCAGGCAGGATGAGACCCGCGTCCAGGCCCTCGAGCACGGCCAGGGAATCGAGAGCCCGGGCACGGTCGGTATGGAACATGTCGGGCAGCAGCTGCGGTCCGTTGATCCGCGACGCGGGGTGCGCGGTCACCAGGGCGTCGCCGGTGATCAGGATGCCGCTGCCGGGCAGGTGGTAGGCGCAGTGGCCCTTGGTGTGCCCCGGTGTGTGCACGGGCACCGGCGCACCGGGCAGGTCCAGTGCTCCCGGCGCGGGGAACGCCTGCGGCTCGCAGACCGGAACATGCGTGATTCCGCCGGCTCGGAGGGCGTGTACGGCCCACGGGAGCACACCGGGCCGCCACGCCTGCGCGAGCACCTGGCCGACGGACACCTGGTCGAGGAAGTCGCGGCGGGCGTGCGGTACCTCCTCCTGGTGCATGAGGACCGGCACGTCGTACGTGGCGCGCAGGTGCTCGGCCGCGCCGATGTGGTCGTTGTGCGCGTGTGTGACCAGGACGGCGGCCACGGAGCGGGCGTTCAGCCCGACCGCCTCCAGTGAGGCCAGCACGGCGTCGCGGTCGCCCGGGTAGCCGGTGTCGACGAGGGTGCAGCTGTCGCCGTCCTTGACGATGACCCAGTTGGTGTTGCTGCCTGACACCGAATAGACGTTGCTCTCGACGCGGACGATGTCGTCCTCACGCAGAAGCTTCGGCATGGTCCTTCTGATCCTCTCGTTGCGGCCGGAACCCTGAGGGGCCCTGTCGCTGGGTGAGGGGCCCTTCCTTCGCGCCGCGCGCCGTCGGCGCGCGGCGCGGGAAGCGGCTACCTGAGCGCGGAGGGTGACCGGACGGGCGCCGTCGTCACACCCCGCAGTGCAGGTCCGGTCGTGTCACTTGGTGTCGCGCTGGAGATCGGCCGGAGTGGCTCCGGGCGGGCCGAGGATGACGTCCCCGAACTCCTCGGTGACGGCCTGGAACAGCCCCATGTCCCACTCGGTCTCGGTGGTGGCCAGGTGCGCGGAGGTACCGGTGCGGCTGATGAGCTCCGCGAACCTGGCGGGAGAGGTGATGGCGAGGGTGCGCGCACCGTCGTCCCCCGCCTTGATGGTGTGGGGCGTGTTCATCTTGATGGCGTAGAAGTCCCCGGACCGCAGGGTGAAGGCGTCCGAGCCCGCCCAGACCGTCAGCGAGCCGGAGACGACCCAGATGCGCTCCTCGTAGCCGGTGTGCAGATGCAGCGGCGTCCCGGCGCCCGGGGGCAGGATGACATCGGACACGTCGTGCCGGCCCTCGGTCTCCTCCCCGGAGGCGAGGACCGACAGGCGCAGATGCTGGCCGAGAACGAACTGACGGTCCTGGGGGACCGGCGGCGGAGAGGGGAAGTTGGTCATATGTGTGACTCCTGTTCGGAGAGTGACAAATGATCGAGGAACACGAAAATGGGACGCACGCCTAGGGACACCCGGCGGAGACCGGCACATTTCGCTGTGGGATTTCTCCAGCCACAGAGTAACGTGTGAGTGGTCAAACCTGTGTGTCTGCCCTCGGCCCTGAACACATCCGATGGCCCGACGGAATGCCGTCAGGCGGACCCGGCGGCCATGCCCGCACCTCTCCCCGGCTGTTCCGGCACCCCCGCACACCCGCACATCGAGGGCCGGCAGGAGTCGCTCATGGCTCGCACACGGAGTCTCTCAGCGCCATGACGGCCTCGCGCAGCTCCGGCGGCAGGGGAGTGGGCAGCGAGGGCCTACGGCCCCACAGCGGCCCCTGCGGCCGTGACCTCGTCGGCTCGCCTCCGGGCACGGGTTGCGCGGGCAACGCCGGCAGGAGGTTCGCGGCCGTCATCACGGCGGCCGCCCTGGCCGCGACCTCGGCCCGGGCCGTTGTCAGAGCCTCCAGGACACTGTCGCCCAGCTGTGGGGCGGCCATCCCGCGGAACCGATTGTCGACGAAGCGGATCCACGCCGCGTGGCCGTTGGCACCCACGGTGACCTCCACGACGCCGTCCCTGGAACGCGCCGTCACCGACAGCGCCCTCATCTGTTCCCGGGCCCTGGACAGAGTTCCGTACCGCTCGGCGAAGTCGGCAAGGACCTGCTCCAGACGGCTTCCCGGTGACGTCTCCATCGTCCTCCTCTGCCGGTGAAGCCACCCGCAGGCGGCACGCACATCCTCGCCGCATGTCCCCGAAAGGGGAAGAGGACGGGTGTGTCGGAGGGCGACCCGGCCCAGGGCCTTCCGACACATGAAGGACACGAGAGGACCGCACATTTGGTTCACATGTGCGCCGGTTATGCTCCGTGCCGAGCGCACACCCCATTTGGAGGACTCTTGTTCAGCATCACCGTACGTGACCACATGATGGTCGCCCACAGCTTCCGCGGCGAGGTCTTCGGCCCGGCCCAGCGGCTGCACGGGGCGACGTTCGTCGTGGACGCGACGTTCCGGCGCCCGGAGCTGGACGACGACAACATCGTCGTCGACATCGGTCTGGCCACCGCGGAACTCGGCAAGGTGATCGGCGAGTTCAACTACCGCAATCTCGACGACGAGGAGCGGTTTCACCGGATCAACACCTCGACGGAGTACCTGGCCAAGGTGATCGCCGACCGCCTGGTCGAGGCGATCCACGCGGGGACGCTGGGGGAGGGCGCCCGGGGGATCCGTGAGGTGGTCGTGACGCTGCACGAGTCGCACATCGCGTGGGCCAGTTACGAGCGCAGCGTGTGACACACGCACGGGGGCCGGGGGGGCGCCGGGGGGCCCCGCCTGAACCGGTTGGGGGCCGGGCGGGGGCTGGAGAAATAGCCCAACGCGGGCCTATTCCACAACCCCGGCGAATTG
>NZ_JBHXVG010000027.1:31266-57345 GCF_042672405.1 Streptomyces sp. NPDC127197
GGGGGGGCGGGGGGGTTTGGGTGTGTTTGTTGTTCCGCCCCCTCGCGCCTCCTTGGGGGGTTTTTTGTACGCGCGGCGGTTCTCCCCCCGCGGGGGGGGGGGGCGCCCGCCGATACGGCGGCACCGGCCCCCGGCCTCTCCCGGTACGGCTCAGCCGTGCACCGTGACCGGGGGAGTGTTGTACCCCTCGACCCGCAGCTTGGGCCGGCCCGAGGGCAGGGCGGACGCGGGCCACGACAGTGTGACCGTGCGTGTCTCACCGGGCAGCAGCCACAGATAGTTGTCGTCGTAGAGGGTCGGCAGGAGGCGGGCGCCGTCCTCGCCCAGCAGGGAGAGCCGGACCATCGCGGCGACCATGGACCCCCGGTTGCGGACCGTGGCGGTCGCCGTACGCCGGTCCCCGTCGCGCGACACCTGTGTGAGGGAGGACGACAGCCTGGCCTGCTGGACCTGGTTGAGAGCGCGCAGCGCCTCGGGGGTGCGGCAGCGCCAGTAGGTGTTGCGCGACAGGACCTGGCCCCTGCCGTCCGTGAGGGTCAGCCGCAGCAGGTGCAGGTCCGGCAGGTCGTCCGCGGGGGCCGCGGTGAACGCCGTCGCCGAGGTCGCGGGGTCCACGTCCACGCGCGCCTGCCGGGTGCTCGCGATCCGGCGGCCGGACAGGTCGTACGTCTCCGCCGTGACTGTCGCGCGCTTGAGCGCCTTACGGGTGTGGTTGACCACGATGACCTGCCACTTCACCGGGTCGGCCTGGACGTGCAGGGGCTCGCAGGCGCTCCGGCAGCCGAAGTAGGCGCCGTTGACGTCGAAGTCGTAGTCGTAGGTCTGCCAGACCGTGCTGTGCCAGGCCGGGTGGGACATCCACAGCATCAACCCGCTGGCGTTGTCCCACAGGTTGGCGTTCCAGGCCTCGAACATGGCCCGGAAGTTCTCGTAGTTGACGAACTGCGCCTTGCGCGTGAAGTCGTCCAGGTCGCGGGCGGTGCCGAGGCGGGTCTCGATGGCGGTTTTGTAGTTCTGCGGCGCCTGGTTGCCGCGCTCGCTCCAGTCGTGGTGGTACCAGGCACCGCCGACCGGCCACTCCGGCCCGTCCTCACCCACCATGGCGCGGGTGCTGGCGGCGGTGGAGACGACGGGCATGCCGATCTCGGTGTGGAAGCCGAAGTCCTTGCTGCCGTACGTCGACGGATCGAAGTAGCGCTCTGGCTCGACCCAGCCGTAGGGGCCGCCGCCGGTGACGATGCCGCCGGCCGAGTTGTTCTGGTAGAGCACCCCCGGCACCTGGCTCTCGACCGCCTCGCGCATGCCCTCGTCGATCGCGGCCGGCGGGTTGCCCTCGTTGGCGCCGCACCACACCGCCACGCACGGGTGGATGCGATAGCGCAGCACGGTGTCGCGGACCACGGACAGGAACGCCTCGTGGTCCGGCGGGTCCATGCTCCAGGCGTTGGGGAAGTCGTTCCACACCAGGACGCCGTGCGCGTCGCAGGCGGCGTAGAACTCCTCGCGGTTGCTGCTGCCGACCCAGTTGCGGATCATCGTGAAGTTCATGGCCCGATGCATCCGCACCGCCGCGTCCATCCGCTCGGCGGGCATCCGGCGCAGCAGTTCGTCCCAACCCCAGTTGCCACCGCGCACCAGCACCCGTACGCCGTTGACGCTGATCTTCAGCGGGTCGGGGGTGTTGGAGACGGTCGTGACATCGGTCCAGGTGTCGCCGTCGTCGGAGACCTGGATGGTGTACGTCTTCGGGTACGCCTGCTCCCACAGGACCGCGACCCGGTCGAAGCGCCGGGCGGAGCCGAGGTCGACCCGGAGCCACTGGTGGTCCTCGTAGGCGGAGGACCAGCGGGTGCCGGGGTCGCCGTCGGTGGCGTGGGCGGCCGGGTGGCCGTCCTCCTCGCTGGAGGCGGTCGCCTTCTGGTGCAGTGCGAGGTCGGTGCCCGGCTCGGCGCTGTCGATGACGGCGAGGGACCACAGGGAGTTGCCCCAGCTGGTGTTGCGGAGGCCGCAGGACAGACGGACGTAACGAGCCGTACGGGCCTCGAAGTCGGTCACCCGCAGGCTGGCGTCGCCACTGTTGAAGGGCAGCGGGACGGCCGTGTTGTCCACGGACGCGGCGTCCGTCCACTGCTCGCCGTCCGCGGAGACCTGCACGACGAAGGTCCGCGCGTAGGCCTGCTCCCAGACCAGGTCGACCCGGTCGAAGGACTGCACCGAGCCGAGGTCGACACGGATCCACTGGTCGTCGGCGAAGGCGGAGGACCAGCGGGTATTCGAGTCGCCGTCGGTGACGTTGGCGGCCCGGTGGCCGTCCTCGTCGGTGCTGGAGGCCTCGGCCGCGGCGTGCAGGGCGAGGTCGGTGCCGGGACGGGCGCTGTCGAACACCGACAGTGCCCACAGTGAACTGCCCCAGCTGGTGGCCCGGGTGAGACAGCGGACGCGGAGGTGGCGGGCGCGCCGGTCACCGAGCGGGACGGTCTGCGTGTAGGCGTCGGAGGAAGGTGTGAACTTCAGCGGGGTGTCGTACTCGTAGCCGAACTGCCGTATGCCGAAACGGGTGGTGCGCCGGTCGCTCTCGGCGCCGCCGGTTCGGGCGACCAGGGTCAGGTCGTGCAGGGTGGGCTCGCCCAGGCCGTTGGGCCACCACAGCTCGGGGTTCTTCACCCGCAGGGCGCTGAACGCGTCAGGGGTGAAGATGACATCGATGTCGCCGCCAGCCGGGACGGTGACCGTGCGCGAGACGCGGACGTCGCCGAACGAGGCGGAGACGGTGGCCTCGTGGTCGGTGGAGTCGGCGTTGCACACCGGGACGGTCAGGGTGAGCTCGGCGACCGACAGGTCCGGCAGCGCGGGCAGAACCGTGTCGACCCGCGGGTCGCCGATCACGATGTGGCCGGTCGATCTCAGCCGTACGTGGTTCCAGATGCCGGCTGCGCGGTCGCGGACGGCCGGCATCCAGTCCCATCCCGAAGAGGCGAGGTACGTCGGTGAGTTGAGGTTCATCGTGTTGGCTCCGGCGTCCACCCAGGCCTCGCCCGCCGGTCCCTTGTCGCCGGGGCTGCCGGGCACTGGCATGGGGGAGATCCTCACGGCGAGCGCGTTGCCGCCCTCGGCGGCCAGGAGTTCGGTGATGTCGTGGGCGGAGCGGGCGAAGGGGAACGTCACCTCGCCCACTCCGTGTCCGTTGAGCCAGATCTCGGCCTTGTGGTTGACACCGTCGAACTCCAGCCAGAGGTGCCGCCCTTGGCCGGTGCGCAGGCCGCGGGGCAGGTCGAAGTCCCGCCTGTACCACCAGGAGTGGCGGGACAGCGCCTCGGGGACACGCAGGTTGTTCAGTCCTGCGACCGGGTCGGGCAGCTTGCCCTGGTCGACGAGGGAGCCCAGGACGGTGCCGGGCACGGTCGCGGGCAGCCAGCGGCTGGTGTCCACGCCGGTCCGCGAGAGGGCCGCGCCGTCGCCGTCCGCCCAGTCGTCCAGGGTGAGCGTCCAGCCCGACTCCAGCGGCACCGTGCCGTCGGCGGCGACCGTGAGCCGCGGGGCATCGCCGTGGTGGGTGCCCCAGTCGGTCCAGCCGGTGGCCTTCGGGCGGTGGCCGGGAGCGGTGCCGTACACCTCGAAGCCGTTGAGGCCGAGGGGGTTGGGGCTGGAGCGCTGGTGGGCCGTCATCCGTACCCAGCGGGCCGTGACGGGCTTCGGCAGCGGGATGTCCACCACGCCGCCGGTGCCGGCCGTGGTGCGGTACACGCTGGTCCAGGAGTCGCGGTCGCGGGACGTCTCCACGACGAACTCCCTGGCGTAGCTGGAGAGGAGCTCCTTGCCGGTGGTGCCCTGGCGCGGGTTTCCGCTGGTCGGCGGGGTGAACACGGGATCGCCCGCGTCGGCCTCGAAGGTCAGCCGGATCCGGTCGACGCGGCAGTCCGCCTGGAGGTCGACCTCGATCCACTGCGGGTCGCCCGCCTCGGCGCGCCATCCGGTGCCGCGCACACCCTGCGCCGGGATCGCGTCCACCACGAACTCGGCGGGGGCGGGTGCGTAGGCCTGCGAGGAGACCTGGACCGGGCGGTAGGCGGCGATCTCACCCGGTGCGGAGGAGCCGGTGCCGGTCGTGCTCGCGGTTCGAGCGGCGGCGTCGGCCGTCGATGCGAACACCGTGCCGAGGCCGAACCCGGCCAGCAGCGTCGAACCGGTGGCGACGACGGCGCGCCGGGAGGGGCGTCGAGATGGACATGACTGATGGGCCATGTGTAGTCGTCCAATCACAGGGATGAGTGAGAGGCAGCGTGTGTTGCCGGTACGGGGCGGCTCCCGTGATCTGACAACGTTGCCATAGGCTGTTGTGACGGACACTTCCCTGTCAAGGCTCCTGACAATGAAGAAATCCCCCAGCCATGCCGAACAAAGAAACATGTGAACGGTTATGACATACCTTGACGACGGCGCCACGCCGATGATCCTGCCCGTGCGGCCCACTGACCCCGCCTTCGCCGACCTGCTGCTCTCCAGCCATCTGCGGCTGGTGGGCGAGCCGCTGTGCCCGGCGACGTGGGAGACCGGTCGGGACGCCTCGCGGTGGCTGTACGAGCAGGCCCCGTTCGGGCTGCTGGCGCACGACACGTCCGCCGACCCGCGCTTCGTCTACGCCAACAGCACGGCGCAGAACTGCTTCGGCTACTCCTGGGGCGAGTTCGTCGGCCTGCCGTCCCGGCTGTCGGCGCGCCCGGACGGCCAGGAGGACCGGGAGGCCTTCGTGCGTGCTGCGACGGCCGACCATTACGCCACCGGCTACCGGGGGATACGGGTCGGGAAGAGAGGCCAGGCGTTCTGGATCGAGGACGTGACCATGTGGGACCTGATGGACACCCGCGGGCGGATCCACGGCCAGGCCGCGGTGTTCCGTTCCTGGGCGCCCACCGACATGTGAGGGGGCCTCGGGGCCCCACCGTGCGAGGAGCCCGCCACGGTGTGTCGCCGTGGCGGGCTCGTCATGTGCTGCGCAAGGGCCGGGGACCTACTGGAAGTCGCAGCCCGGGTTGGGGGCGTCCTCCGACAGTGCGGCGCCGTGCGGCAGGACGTACAGGACGTCGAGGACGACGTCGGTCGTGCCGAGGTTGCGGCCGATGTGCACGTGGTCCGCGCCGGACGGCTCGGTGAGGCCGCTGCCTGCCTTGTAGACGCCGTCGGACTCGCAGTCCGAGTCGAAGTGGCTGAGCGTGCCCTGCTGGACGAAGCCGTAGAGGGTTCCGTCGTGGTAGTGCCAGCCTGTGCTCTGGCCCGGGGGAATGGTGACCTGGCGGAGGATGTAGTCCTTCCCGCCGAACGTGGTCTGGGAGATGATCTTGCCCGTCACACCCGGACCGGCCGGGGTGGCGAACGCGGTGCCCGCGCCGAGGGACAGACCGGCGGCAGCCATGGTCACTCCCAGTCGCAGCAGGTTCTTACGCAATGTGTCATACCTTTCACTGTCTCGCTGGAACATGCGACAGTGTCACATACGTAGTTTCGGGCCATGGAGCCCGCACACCCTCTGTCGGGGTCAAGGCGGCTAGGCACACGTGACATGCAACTCACATGCTGCATCTGTTTGGAGTGCGTCAAAGCGGGGAATCGGTGCCCCGGGTGGAAAAGTACCTGATGAGAAGGGGTTCTCCGGCGCCGGACGAGTACCTCGCGAGCATATGTGTTCGCCGGTCGAGGGCCGCGGCACTACGGCGACACAAATGCGGCATGTTTCTGGCACTTGCCGCTGCCTAAAGTGCGCACGCGGGGGTTACATCAGGCCCCCGTCGCCGCACGACAGAGAACCAGGATGGTTCAGAACACTATGGCTACGCCCCTCACGACTATGTCCCGGTCCGATCTGCTCGGCACCATCATGAGGGAACACCGGGACGGTCTTGTCTCGTACGCCGAGAAGATGCTGGGTGACCACGGACTAGCCGAGGACATCGTCCAGGAGACCATCATCCGGGCCTGGCGGAACATCGACAGACTGCTGGGGATGGAGGGGTCGGTCCGCGGCTGGCTGTTCACCGTGACCCGGCACTTGGTCATCGACTGGGTGCGCAAACCCCATGCCCGAAGGGAGGTCGTCGGAGTCACCTATAACGACCCCGTGTCGGGTACCGACGGCACCGAGGCGGTGCACGACACCCTGGTGGCCAGGCCCTTACTGCGTCGGCTGTCTCCCGATCACCGTGCCGTGCTGGTCCACATATACCTGTGCGACCGCAGCATTCAGGAAACTGCCGGCATCCTCGGCATCCCGGCCGGCACCGTCAAGAGCCGTCACCACAACGCCCTGCGCAAGCTTCGGAGCGTCGTAGGGTCAGAGGCAGAGGCCGCTTAGAAACCGGTCGAGTGCAGACACATCTCCAGCGCTGAGGTCAGTTGGCGTCGGAACGTCTCGCCGCGGGGGTCGTGGCCGATGGCGCGGACGAGCTCCGGCAGCAGGTACTGCTCGGCGACGATCCACTCGGCGGCGTCCGCGCGTTCGCCGAATTCCTGGGGCCGGACCCCCGGTCTCGGCGGCGGCAGGATCACGGTGCCGCAGTGGGGCGCGAGCAACGCCGTGGCGGCGTTGGCGCTGTACAGATAGTGCTCGAACATCCTGGCCAGCGCCTCGGACCGCGCGGTCGGGGAATCCAGGAGCGAGCTGAGCTCTCTCGCGTAGGCGCGCAGCAGTTCGTGACAGGTGTACCGGCCGGCGGTCAGTTCGACGAGCAGGTGGTGGTCCATCAGCTCGGCCACGTCCTGCCGGGTGCTGCGCGGGTCGGTGCCGGCCAGGCTGGCGGCGGCCGGCAGGGTGATGTCACGCGTGGGATGCAGGCCGAGCAGCCGGAACAGCCGCGCGGCACTGCTGCTGAGCGCTTCGTAAGAGCGGTGGAACGAACTGCGGATGTTGGTGCGGGCGTCGCGGCTGGACAGAGCGTCGAGACAGTCGTCGGCGTCCTGGAGCCTGGCCGCGAGCGAGGCCAGTGGGAACTGCGGCTGCACGAGTGCCCGGGTGCCGGCGACGGCCAGCGCCAGCGGCAGCCCGCCGCACAGCTCCACGATCTCCTCCGCGGCCTCGTGCTCGGCTCTGATCCGGTCGGTGCCCAGGCGCCGGTCGAGCAGTTCGAGACCCTCCTCGCGGGTCATGGGATCCAGCGTGATGATCCGGGCGTTGTCCGTGACGGCCAGGCCCTCCAGCCGCCGTCGGCTCGTGACGATCGCGAGGCAGCCCGGCGTGGCGGGGAGCAGGGGACGTACCTGCTCGCTGTCCTCGGCGTCGTCCAGGACGAGGAGCAGCCGGCGCCCGTCCAGGGCACTGCGGTAGGCGGCGGCGAGTGCGGCGGCGCTCGAGTGCGAACGGTCGTGCTCCACGCCCAGCGCGCCGAGCACCTCGGCGATGGCCTCGGCCGGGTCGAGCGGGGGGCGGGAGGGGTGGTGGCCCTGGAGGTCGACGTAGATCTGCCCGTCGGGGAAGTGGCCGGCGACCATGTGGCCCCAGTGCACGGCCAGTGTCGTCTTGCCCACTCCCGCCATGCCGCAGATGGCCGCGGTCATCGTGGGAGGCCGGCTCTCGCCCTTCAGCGGCAGCAGCTCCAGGCACTGGCTCAGGATCTGCCGACGCCCGGCGAAGGAGGCGCAGTCCGCGGGCAGTTGGGCCGGCCTTCCGGCTTCCACGGGACGGGGCGGGGGAGCGTCCGGGGCCCGGGAGACCCTGCGCTGGAGCAGGTGCTGCTGGGCGGCGCGCAGTTCGGGGCCGGGCTCGACGCCCAGTTCCTCGGCCAGCGCGCCCCGGATGGTCTCGAACTGCTGCAGGGCCTCTGCCTGTCGGCCGGTGGCGGCCAGGGCGGCGATCACCCGGGAGTGGAGCGCCTCGTCGAAAGGGTGACTCTCCACGGCGCGCCGCAGCATCGTCAGCACCTCCTCCGTCAGCGCTGGTGCCGCGGTCAGGACGGCGTCGGCGGCCTCCTTCACCGTCGCGACGAACTCGTGGCCGACCGAGGTGAACACCGGATGCCGGGCCACCGAGGTGCCAGCGGCGACGACGGGACCGCGCCACAGCCGGAGGGCTTCGACGAAGTCCTCCGCGGCCTGGGCGGGAGCGCCGCCCCTGACCGCGAGCTGCGCCTGGGCGCGCAGGTCGCGGAAGCGCAGCAGATCCGAGGTCGAGGTGGCGACCAGCAGGCGGTAGCCGTCGGAGGCGCGGACGAGGTGTTCGGCGTGGGTACGGCTGCGCAGTTCGGGTTCGAGTGTCCTGCGCAGTGCGCCGATGTGCCGGTGCACCACGTTGACGGCGCTGACCGGCGGTTCCTCGTCCCACAGGATGTCGACCGCCTCGCTCAGGGTGAGCGGGCCGGGGGCACGGAGCAGCAGCAGGGCGAGCAGGGCCAGTCGCTTCGGGGGGCCCAAGTCGATCTCGGTGTCCCCGCGCATCGCCCGCACGGTACCGAGGATTGAGTAGCGCACTGTCGCGTCCATCTCGCGGCTGGCCTCGCCATTTCTCATGAGGTGCTGTTGGTCGCCTGTCCTCACCGCGCCGCCGGGGGACCCAAGCCGTCTCCGCCCGAGGGGCTTGCGGCCAAGACCGCGAAGTGTAGCCATGATTCGTGACACGTGTGCGCAGCGGAGAAGGGCTCGAGGTGTGTCATCGCGGCGGTGGTGTCCGGGTGGAACCGTCTCTGCTGAGCAGTCGCGGCCGGGACGACTCCCCAGGGTGTCGAGTGCCGCACCGAGACTGGCAGCCGGCGGCAGTCGGCGGATCCGTCAGCCGACTTTGCACCCCTGCCGCGTCCGCAAGCGCGTCGCACGACCGACATGTGCGCCTCCGAAAGAAGAGAAGTAACCACCTTGACAGGTGACGATGGTTTCATGGGATTTCGTCACCTGTCAAGGCGGTTACTCACGGGAGTGGCGTGGCAGGGTGCACCCCTGGTGAACCCCGCGGTGTCCTGTTCCGTTCGCTTTCATGACAGGCTCCTGCCCGCTGGGCGAGTGCTGTGGGAGCCTGCTCACCGGCGGACCGGTCCGAGTGGTGACGCCAGGCGGTGCACACGTGTCCTGCGCGACGGCCGTACCGCGCTCGGCTTCGAGCCGTCAAGCCGGTGAGAGGAGGAGCCCTTGTACACCTTGGTCCCTGACGATCCCGTCTTCTTCGCGAAGTTCCAGAGTCTCGAAGAACCGCTTCTCCGCCACCTCTGCCGACTGCACAGCGCGGGCCTGGAGTCCGACGACGAGCGGATCGTCTCGGATGCCTACGACAGCTGGGTGCAGGTGCTGCTGAAGCTGCCGTTGTGGTCCCGGTGGCACAGCGAAGAAGCGTCTGCCGACCCCGCTCCGGCCGAGCGGTACACCATGCACAGCGTGCGCGGCGACCAGCTGACGAGTCTGTACCCGATCGAGCTGACAGCGGTCGATCTCGGACACCTGGCGGCCTGCCTCGACCTGTTCGTCGAGGCCGACAGGGGCTGGCGTCCGGTGCCGGAGCAGGCGTGTGCCGAACCGCCGGATCGGGAGGAGAACCTCACCGATGTCTTCCGACGCGTTATGGAAGTGCTGCTGCCGCCGCCCCCGCTAGGCCTTCTGGGCGCCCTGCGGCCCGTCGTGCCCCAGGGATCCGTCGTCTCCGTGACCCTGCCGGCCGAGCAGGAGACGGAGTACCGACGCTTCTGCGAGGAGATCGTGACCATCCTCAGCTCGGGCGACACGTTCGCCTACCGTAGTCATCGAGCCATGTATCTCTGAGACACCTCGAAGGTGACGGCCGGATGCGCATGCTGTGGTGAACCTTTCGGCCTGTTGCTGCGTTCTCCAGATGGAAGGCTCTGCCGTCTGGACACGCGGGCGGCGGTGCCGTGACGGGACATTCGGAGTCCAGCCACGCTCTCGTGGTCCGTTCCCGCCCCCGCACTGGCGGCCAGAGTCCCCCCTCGGCCGCCAGTGCGCACATGTCGTGAACCACTGCCGTCGGCCCGTCCGTTCCTGCAGTGAACGGCCCCTGGAGACGGATCCTCCAAGGACGGCC
Source organism: Streptomyces sp. NPDC127197 (assembly GCF_042672405.1). Taxonomy (NCBI): domain Bacteria; kingdom Bacillati; phylum Actinomycetota; class Actinomycetes; order Kitasatosporales; family Streptomycetaceae; genus Streptomyces; species Streptomyces sp. NPDC127197. The sequence continues at coordinate 41,276 of NZ_JBHXVG010000027.1, forward strand.
GCAGGTTCAGGTCCTCATCCCAAGGGCCTGGACCGGTACGGCCCGCTCCCTGTGACGGGAACGGGCCGTACACATGTCGTCATGGGGGCGCGGGAAACAGGGAAGAAATCTTCACGGATGTCCGCCACGCAGGCGCCGGTCACGGAAGGCGACCCTCTCTTCAAGGAAATCCTCGCCGTCCACGCCGTCATGCCCCGGGGCGCCGAGCTCGTCGTCAGGTCCTTCACCGGGCTGGCGGGCGGTGCGGCCGTCGACACGAAGACCCTGGTGACGACCGTGCAGTGGTTTGTCGATTTCGTACGTCGGCACCGCCGCAGCGAGGACGAGCTGCTCTGGCCGGTGCTGCGGGAGCGGTGCCCCGAAGCGGTCCGCAGTCCGGACCTGCTGGACGAGGAGGACGACTCGCTGGCCGAGGGGCTCGACGAGCTGGAGAGCGGCATCGCGCGGATCTCCGAGGAGCACCGGGTCGGCGGATCGGTGAGCTGGGGGCACGCGATGAAGGAGGGGACGCTCACCTCCCGCCGGATCCGGGACGGGCCGGCCGAGCACTTCGCCGTCGTGGAACCGCTGCTCAGGGGGCTGCTCCGCAAGCCTCTGGACGAGGACGTCCTGAGGTTCTGCAAGGCGGCAGCCGACGGTGCCCGGCGGGGTGGGCCGCACCTGGTCTTCGGCCTCCTGGAGCACTCCGAGCCCATCCCCGGCCGGGATCACGTGTACGCCGCATTCCCGCCGCCGGTGCGCTGGGCTCGGGGAATGCTGGTGAACAGGTTCCGCGGGACCCTCAAGGACCCCGCCGCCGACTGAGCCCCGCGTTCGCCGGGATCGCCCGCCGCCCAGGTCAGGAGGTCAGCGTGCGGCCACGGCGGGCGCGGACTTCTTGCGTGCGCGGTACGCGGCGGCCTTGATCTTGTTGCCGCAGGACTCCATGCCGCACCACTGGCGCCGCATGCCCCGGGAACGGTCGATGTAGACCCGGGTGCACTCGGGGTTGCCGCACTCCTTCATCAGGGGGACGTCCGGGCCGCTGAGAAGCTCCACCGCCTGCCGGGCGACGGTCGCCAGCGCCTGCTCGGGCGTCGCCTCGGTGAGCCGCCCGGTCGGGGTGAGCTGGGGCGTCACCGGAGTCTTGCGCGCGGCGGCGTTGACCGCGTCGAGCGCCTCCCGGTCGAACTCCTCGCCGAGTCGGCGGTTGGTGACGAGCCGGTAGATGGCCTCGCGTACGGTCGTGGCCTCCCGGACGCCGTCCTCCCCGCCGGGAGTGATCGTGTCCACCAGCCCGGACTCCAAGTACCAGGCATTCAGCCGCTCCGGCGTCACGAACATCTCGAACCGGATCGAGCGCCGGGCCCGGAGGGTGGCCGCGAAGTCGAGAGCCGGGTGCCCGCATACGAATACATGGTCAAGATTCACATCACCATCTTGACAGGTGACTTACGCCGGACGCAAGAAGCGTCACCGCTCCAGACGGTTCTCCCTGGTGCCAGTGTGCTGGAGATCGTACGGCACCGGGCTCGGTCAGCGATGGTCAGGGCCGTGGGCGGGGGTGGGCCGCGAGTGTGGGGCCCGCTTCCTCCCGTCGCCCGCGTCCCGGTTCCAGGCGGAGTTCGCGGCCCTGCCAGCGTCGGCGTAGCCAGCGGTCGTGGCTGGCGACGACGATCGCGCCGGGCCCCGGCCCCAGGGCGGCCTCCAGCTCGTCGCACAGTCGCGGGGAGAGGTGGTTGGTGGGCTCGTCGAGCAGCAGCAGCTGGGGCGGGCGGGCCACCAGAAGGGCCAGCGCGAGCCGTCGGCGTTGCCCCACGGACAGCTGCCCGACCGGTTTGTCCAGGTCCGCCTCGTGCATCAGGCCGAGCGAGCCCAGCGGCACCTTCTCGGCCCGCTGCGCGCCCAGCGACAGCTCGTAGGTGTCGCGGACGGTGCGGTCGGGCCGCTCGAACACGGTGTCCTGGGTGAGCAGCCCCACCGTCAGCCTGCGCCGCCGGTGCACCTCGCCTTCGGCCGGGAGACGCCCGGCGAGCACGGCGAGCAGCGTCGACTTGCCCGCCCCGTTGCCGCCCGTGATCAGCAGCCGGTCCGTCGCCGACACCTCCAGGCCGTCCAGTGCGAGCCGGCCGGGCACCCGCACCTCGTGCAGGGAGACCAGGGGTCGCGGGCCCTCCTCGGTACGCGCGGCCAGTTCCCCCGCTGCGAACCGCAGCGGGCGCGGCGGCTCGGCGACCTGGGTGCGCTCGAGTTCCTCAAGCCGCCGGGTGGCGTTGCGGACCCGGCGGGAGATCTGGTTCTGCACCCGGCCGGCCCGGTGCCCGTAGCCCATCTTCTCGTTGTCGGTGCGGCCGCGGTCCGGCGCGACCCGGTGCGCGGTCACTCCCGCCGCGTGCCTGAGCTCCGTCAGTTCCTCCTGCTCCTCGGCGTACCGCCGCTCCCAGCGCTCCCGCTCGGCGTGCTTCTCCGACAGGTAGGCGCTGTAGTTGCCGCCGTAGCGGACCGGGCCGTCCACCGCGGGGTCGAGGTCGATCAGGTCGGTGCAGACGGCGTCGAGGAACGCCCGGTCGTGGCTGGCGACGACCACGGTTCCGGGCAGGCCGCGGATCTGCTCCTCCAGGAAGGCGGCGGCGCCGTCGTCGAGGTGGTTGGTCGGCTCGTCCAGCAGCAGCGCCGAGGGCCGCCGTACGAGCAGGGCGGCCAGGGCCAGCCGGCCGCGCTGCCCGCCGGAGAGCGAACCGAGCGTGCGGTCGTGCCCGAAGGCGCCGAGGCCCAGGCCGTCCAGCACGAGAGCCGCGCGGCGGTCGGCGTCCCAGGACGCCCGGTCCTGGGCCTGCTCCAGGCGCCTGCCGTAGGCGTCGAGGAGCTCCTGGTGGCCGGGATGGTCCTCCGGGACGCGGGCGAGTTCCTCGCCGAGCCGGTCCAGCTCGGCGAGGTCCTCGCGGGCCTCGCGCAGCGCCTCGTCCAGCACCGCGGCGATGGTGGAGTCGGCGTCGTACGGCATCTCCTGGTGCAGGAAGCCCAGGTCGGCCGGGCGGGTGACGCTTCCCGCGTCGGGTTGGTCCACGCCGGCGAGGACGCGCAGCAGGGTGGACTTGCCGACGCCGTTCTCCCCGATCAGGCCGATGCGGTGGCCGGGGGAGGCGGTCAGGGAGATGCCGTCGAGGACGCGTCGGCCGCCCAGGCTGCGGACGAGGTCGTGGGCGAGCAGCGCGGCCTGCGGATGTGGCTGGGGCATGGGGAACCGTCCAACGTGATCGGTGTTCGGCCCGCGGGGCGTACTGCCTCGGACGCGGGCCACTTCACACGCCGGCGGCTCACACCGCGGGGGCTCCCGTCTCCTTGAGAGTTCCGTCGGCCAGTCGCAGCCAACGGTTCACGCCGATCTCGGCGAGGAACCGCTCGTCGTGGCTGACCACCAGGAAGGCGCCCTGGTAGGAGTTGAGCGCGCTCTCCAGCTGGCCCGCGCTGACCAGGTCGAGGTTGTTGGTCGGCTCGTCGAGCAGCAGCAGGTGGGGGGCCGGTTCGGCGCACAGCACGCAGGCCAGGGTGGCGCGCAGACGTTCGCCGCCGGAGAGCACTTTGACGGGCAGGTGTGCCCGCGCGCCCCGGAAGAGGAAGCGGGCGAGCAGGTTCATCCGCTCCGCTTCGGGCCGCTCGGGGGCGAACGCGGCGAAGTTCTCCGCCACGGTGCGGTCCAGGTCCAGCAGGTCCAGGCGCTGCGAGAGGTAGGCGATCCGCCCGTCGTTGCGCTTGATCTCCCCGCCGTCCGGGGCGAGTTCGCCGGTGATCAGCCGCATCAGGGTGGTCTTTCCGGCGCCGTTGGGCCCGGTCAGCGCGATGCGCTCGGGGCCGCGAACGGTCAGGTCGACTCCGCCCGGAGCGAACACGTCCTTGTCCCCGAGACGGACCTGCATCCCCTCGCCGAGGAAGAGGTTGCGCCCGGCGGGCACCTGGGTGTCGGGCAGTTCCAGGGTGAGGCGCTGCTCGTCGCGCAGCGCACGTCCGGCCTCGTCCAGGCGGGCCTTGGCCTCGCTGACCCGGGAGGCGTGCATCTGGCCGGACTTGCCCGCGGCCTCCTGGGCGCCGCGCTTCATGTTGCCGGCGAAGATCTTGGGCAGACCGGCGTTCTTGAGGTTGCGGGAGGCGTTGCTCATGCGGCGCTCGGCGCGTTCGCGGGCCTGCTGCATCTCCCGCTTCTCGCGCTTGAGTTCCTGTTCGGCGTTGCGGACGTTCTTCTCGGCGACCTCCTGCTCGGCGCGCACGGCCTCCTCGTACTCGGTGAAGTTGCCGCCGTAGAAGCGCAGTTCGTCGCTGCCGAGCTCGGCGATGCGGTCCATGCGGTCGAGCAGCGCCCGGTCGTGGCTGACCAGCAGCAGGCAGCCGGTGAAGTCCGACAGCACGTCGTAGAGCTTGTGCCGGGCCTGAAGGTCGAGGTTGTTGGTGGGCTCGTCGAGCAGCAGTACGTCGGGGCGCCTGAGCAGCTGGGCGGCGAGGCCGAGGGAGACGACCTGGCCGCCGCTGAGCGTGCTCAGGCTGCGGTCCAGGGTGAGGTCGGCGAGGCCCAGCCGGTCGAGCTGGGCGCGGGTGCGTTCCTCGATGTCCCAGTCGTCGCCGATGGTGGTGAAGTGCTCCTCGCTGACGTCCCCGGACTCCACGGCGTCCAGGGCCCGGATCACCGCGGCGACGCCCAGCACCTCGGCGACCGTGAGGTTGCCGGTCAGGGGGAGGCTCTGCGGGAGGTATCCGAGTGTGCCGCCGACGGACACGGAGCCGGTGGCGGGCTTCAGTTCGCCGGCGATCAGCTTGAGCAGGGTGCTCTTGCCCGAGCCGTTGGGGGCGACCAGGCCGGTGCGGCCGCTGTTCACGGTGAAGGACAGGTCGTGGAAGACGGGGGTGTCGTCGGGCCAGGCGAAGGAGAGGTTCGAGCAGACGATGGATGCGTCGGACATGGAGGTGACCTCGAGCGGCTTGAGGGCGGAGAACAGAGCTCTGCCCTGGTCAGACGTGGGAAAAGGGGTACGACGAAACGGACCACGTCGGCAGCGCTCCTGAGCGCCGGCCGGTGGCCGTCAGATCCGGATCTCACCCGGAGATGTCGTCTTCACCCACCACGTCTGTGACTCCTCGATACGCGGTCAACGTCACTCGCAGCCTAACAGTCTCCGTCCTGCTCGGTCGACGGCGTGGCATGCCGAGCTCATACGTGTGCATCAGCGGGCTTCTGTGTTGACACCCTCGAGACCCTCATGACAGCATCGTCACCAGTTAAACCGGTGACGATGCTGAGCGTGACTCGGCAGAGTTCACATGTGCCGGAAGGAGCGCAAACCATGGCCGAAAAGCCGAAGCCGAGGGCCGGAGGCGCACCGGTGGGGCGGCGGGCGATGCTGGGCATGCTCGGGGCGGGAGCGGCGGGGCTCGCCGCCGCGCCTTATCTCCAGCGTGGCTGGGAGGGGTTCCTCGCCACTGCCTCGGAGGTCGACCCCTCGGGCCTGACCGGTCTGCTGCCCAACCCGGGCGGCTTCCGGTACTACAGCGTCGTCGGCTCGGTGCCGCACAAGGACGCGACGAACTACGAACTCCGGGTCGACGGACTGGTGGAGCGGCCGAAGACCTACACGCTCGACGCGTTGCGCGCGATGCCGCAGACCCGGGTCGTCCACGACGTCGTGTGCACCGACGGATGGCGGGTGGAGAACACGCCCTTCGAGGGTGTGAAGCTGGCGGACATCCTCGACGACGCCGGCGTGCGTTCCCCGGGTGCGGCAATCCGGTTCACCTGCTTCGACGGCGCCTACAGCGAGAGCCTCACGCTGGAACAGGCGCGCCGATCGGACGTTCTGGTGGCGCTGAACATGCAGGACAAACCCATCACCCACGCGCACGGCGGACCCGTCCGCCTCTACGTGGCCCCCATGTACTTCTACAAGTCGGCCAAGTGGCTGTCCGGCATCTCGGTCACCGACAAGGTCGTTCCCGGCTACTGGGAGGAGCGCGGATATGCGGTCGACGGCTGGCTCGACGGAGCCGACCGGCACAGTGACGCGGCCTGAACACGACGGCCGGGTACGCCGCTTCAGCACCGCCGAGCGCATGGTCCACCGGGCCACGGGCTACCTGATGCTGCTGTGCCTGGTCTCCGCCGCCTGTCTCTACCTCGGGCCGCTGGCCCAACTCGTCGGACGGCGCCACCTGATGGTCACGGTCCACGAGTGGTCCGGCATCTCGCTGCCACTGCCCTTCCTGCTGGGGCTCTTCTCGCCCGCCTTCCGCGCGGACCTGCGCAGGCTGAACCGTTTCGCGGTGTACGACCGTCAGTGGCTGCGCGCCGTCCGCAGGCGCCGCACCTCGCCCGAGGCCCGCCCGGCCGGGAAGTTCAACGCGGGCCAGAAGCTCTACGCGGGCTGGATCGCCGGTGCCGTACTGGTGATGATGTTCACCGGCCTGCTGATGTGGTTCATGGGGCTGCTGCCCTTCATCTCCCGCACCAGCGCGATCTTCGTCCACGACATCCTGGCCTGGGCAATCACGTTTGTTGTCCTCGGGCACATGCGCAAGGCGTTCGAGGACCCCGAGGCGCGGCTGGGGATGCGCACGGGATACGTCAGCCGGTCGTGGGCGCAGCGGTATCACTCGCGGTGGCTGCGGGAGGAGCACGTGGGTGACGGGTCCGAGCGGCGGACCGTCGAATGACCTAACACGTCCTTCGGGTAGCCCGGGCGGTGCCCCTGGACATGGACCGTCAACTGACTGTTGTCGGGATATGTGACGCATGGCCAAAGTGAGCCGTGCACATGTGTCGCTGTGTTTCAGAGGCACATCTACTTCCTCGGATGGGAAAGCAATGAGACGACTTCTGACTGTCCTCGCGGCCGGTGTGCCGCTGGCCGCGGCGGTGTACTTGCCGACCGCCTCGGCGGAGCCCCGGGACGGCTCCGCCGCCGCGCCGTTCGCCTGCTCGGCGCCGTCCGTGAAGGCGCCGGCCGGGACCAAGGTGGAGTCCGTGACAGCGGTCAGCCAGGAGGGCGGCACCGTCCACGGCACCGGGGCCCTGGGCGGCACGGTCACCGGCGTCCCTGCCTACTGCGAAGTGACGGTCACCCTCACGCATCCGGGCGACGGCGACCACGCCAAGGTGCGGACCTGGCTGCCCGTCAGCGGCTGGAACGGCCGTTTCCAGGGGCTCGGCGGCGCCGCCTACCTGGCCGGCGACAACGGCGTCGGCCTGGGCACCGCCGTCAAGAACGGCTACGCCGCCGTCTCCACCGACGCCGGTGTCGGCGACGCCCTCGACACCAGTTGGGCGCTGGACAGCGAGGGCCAGGTCAATACCGCGCTGCTGAAGAACTTCGCCTCCCGCTCCCAGCACGAGGCGGCGGTCGTCGGCAAGGAGGTCGTCGACGCGATCTACGGCAAGGGTCCCGCGTACTCGTACTTCACCGGCTGCTCCACCGGCGGACGCCAGGGCTATATGGAGGCCCAGCGCTACCCCGACGACTACGACGGCATCCTCGCCGACGCTCCCGCCGTCAACTGGGACGAGTTCGAGGTCGCCACCCTGTGGCCGCAGGTGGTCATGAACAACGAGAAGACCTACCCGTCCGAGTGTGAGTTCGACGCCTTCACCAACGCCGCCGTCAAGGCCTGCGACTCCCTCGACGGCGTCAAGGACGGCCTGGTCAACGACCCGTCCCGCTGCGACTTCGACCCGCGCCGGCTGATCGGCACCAAGGTCGTGTGCGAGGGCAGGGAGCTGACCATCACGGCGGCCGACGCGACCGTCGTACGCAAGGTCTGGGACGGTCCGCGCACCGTCTCCGGCAAGAAGCTGTGGTACGGCGTCCCGATCGGGGCCGACATCTGGGCACTGGCCGGGCACACCGATCCCGACGCCGACGGAAACGTCGTGGGGACGCCGTTCCCGGTGCCCGCCGCCTGGGTCAAGCTCTGGGTGGCGAAGGACCCGTCCCTCGACATCTCGAAGGTCACCTACGGTCAGTTCACGCAGCTGTTCCAGCAGTCCCAGGCCGAGTACGACAAGGTCATCGGCACGGACGACCCGGACCTGACGGCCTTCCGCAAGTCCGGCGGCAAGCTGCTGAGCTGGCACGGCGACGCCGACGAGTACATCCCCACCCAGGGCACCGTGCAGTACCGCGAGCGGGTCGAGCGTGAACTGGGCGGCGCCAAGCGGGTCGACGACTTCTACCGTCTCTTCCTCGCCCCGGGTACCAACCACTGCGGCCTCAACGGCGCTGACGGCTCGGCCGACGGCCTCGCCGCGCTGACCGCCTGGGTCGAGCACGGCAAGGCGCCCAAGACCCTGCCCGCCACCCTGATCAACGCCTCGGGGCAGAGCGTCACCCGTGACCTGTGCAGCTACCCGCAGGTGTCCCGCTACAAGGGCTACGGCGACCCGGCCGTCGCTTCCAGCTTCAAGTGCGTCTTCCCGTCCCGGCACTGACCGGGCCGGCGACGCCCCCCGACCTGAGAAAGGCCGAACCACCATGAGCACGCAGACATCGGCACCCGCGGATGCGGCGGCCACGGGCGAACGCTCCTCCCTGCTGAGGCTGTACCTGGGCCGCGGTGTCCTGGCCGTGGCATGGGCGCTGGCGTTCGCCGGAGCCCACGAGGACGTCGACGCCGTGGCGATCACGCTGCTGGTCGTCTACCCGCTGATCGACGCGGTGTCGTCACTGATCGACTACCGGGCCCTCCCCGACGGATCGGAGCGCCGGGTCACGGCGTTCAACGGGGTGCTGAGCACGCTCGCCGCGATCGCGGTCGGCATCGCCGGGGCCGGTGGCGTGGCGCCCGTGCTCCACGTGTTCGGCGCCTGGGCCGTCATCTCCGGGGCCGCCCAGGTGGCCGTCGGGCTCAAGCGGCGCGGCCCCGAACTGGGTAAGCAGTGGCCGATGCTGATCGCGGGCGGACTGTCCTTCGTCGTCGGCATCTCCTACAACATCCAGGCCGCGGGCGACGATCCCTCGCTCGACGTGCTCTCGGTGTACGCCACGGGCGGTGGGGTGTTCTTCATCGTCCAGGCGGGCCTGCTGGGCTGGAAGACCCGTCAGCTGCGCAGCCGGACCGTCTGACGGCCGTACCCCTTCTGTTCCGTCCCGGCCCGCGTCTCCACGACGCGGGCCGGACGTTTCTCATGTCGTCAGCCGACGCGGTAGCGCACCGGGAGGGAGAGCACGCCGCGGATGATGCCGGAGCCGATCCACTGCAAGGAGCCTGCCGGGGCGGCGAGTTCGAGTTCGGGGACACGGGCGAGCAGGGTGCGCAGGGCGATGGTCGTCTCCAGGCGCGCGAGCGGGGCGCCCAGGCAGTAGTGGATGCCGTGCCCGAAGGCCAGATGCCGGGCGCCCGGCCGGGTCACGTCGAGCACGGCCGGGTCGCCGTCCTCGGCCTGCGGGGCGTCGCGCCCCGCCGCACCGAGAGCGACGACGACCATACTGCCGCGGGGGATCGGCACCCCGCCCAGTTCGATGTCTTCCGCCGCGTAACGGCTGGTGGAGCGCTCGACGGAGGTGTCGTAGCGCAGGAACTCCTCCACCGCGCCGGGCACCAGCTCGGGCCGGTCCCGCAACAGCCTTAGCTGGTCGGGGTGTTGCAGCAGCGCCAGCACGGCGTTGCCCAGCAGGTTCACGGTGCTCTCGTGACCGGCGACCACCAGCATCATGGCCGTGCCCACGAGTTCCTCCTCGGTCAGCCGGCCGTCCTCCTCGTCACGTACGGCGACCAGGGCGGACAGCAGGTCGTCCTGGGGGCGGCGGCGTTTGTCCGCGACGAGGTCGGCCAGCAGCCCGTGCAGACCGGCCAGCGCCGGGCGGTGCTCGGGCGAGGCCACCTGGAGCGCCCGGGCCGACCAGCGACGGAAGTCCAGGTGGTGTTCCTCGGGGATGCCGAGGAGTTCGGCGATGACCGTGCCCGGCAACGGAGCGTTGAACGCCTCGACGAGGTCGGTCTCGCCCGCCGGCGGCAGCGTGTCGATCAGGTCGTGGGCGATCTGCTCGATGCGCGGCGCCAGTTCGGTCGTACGACGCGGGGTGAACGCGGCCGAGGCCAGCCGGCGCAGCCGGGTGTGCTCGGGCGGGTCGGCCTCCATCATCTGCGCGCCGAGCCCCACCGAGGGCTTGTTGAGGACGTAGCCGGCGGCGGCCAGGGCCTCGGCGGCGGGCGTGGCGTCCTTGAGCAGGGCGGGGTGGGTCAGTGCCTCCCGGGCCAGGTCGTAGCCGACGATCACCCAGCCCTTCAGGCCGAGGTGGAACTCGGCCGGATGGATGGGCCCGAGCTCCCGCAGCCGGGCGTACCGCGCGGGGGCGTCCGCCTTGAAGGCGGGATCGAGGACCACCCGGCCGTCCTGGTACGGGCACTCCTCGTGGGGGCTCATGACACGTCTCTCCCGTTCTGGCGGTCAGGTCGTCGTCATGAGAACGAGCCGGGTTCCGTGGAGGTTCAGACGGCGGACCCATGTACGGACACGCCGGAGGGGCATGCGCGGTGCGCATGCCCCTCCGGCGGCAGAGAACTCAGTTGTCGCTGTTGAAGATGGTCAGCACGCGCAGCACCTCCAGGTAGATCCACACCAGCGTCGTGGTGAGACCGAAGGCGGCCAGCCACGCCTCCTCGCGCGGGGCACCGTAGGCGACGGCGTCCTCGACCTGCTTGAAGTCCAGGGCGAGGAACGCCGCGCCGAGCAGGATGCCGACGACGCCGAAGAGGATGCCGAGGCCGCCGCTGTGGAAGCCGAGGCCGTCGCCCGCGCCGAAGGCGGAGAAGAGGAGGTCGGCGACGAGCAGCAGGAGGAAGCCGGTCGCGGTCGCGGCGACGAACCCGGTGAACCTCTGGGTCACCCGTATCCAGCGCATGCGGTACGCGACGAGCACACCCGCGGACACTGCGAAGGTGCCGAGCACCGCCTGCACGACCACACCCGGCGCGATATAGGTCGAGATCGTGCTGGAGAGGACGCCGAGGAAGACACCCTCGAACGCCGCGTACCCGAGGATCAGCACCGGGGACGGCGTCCGCTTGAAGGCCTGGACCAGCGACAGGACGAAGGCGACGAGAGCCGCGCCCACCGCGATGCCGTACGAGCGGCCGATGTTCGCCTCGTCGACGGGCAGCAGGAGCCAGGACAGTACGGCCGTCAGGGCCACGGTGCCGAGCGTCGTCCCGGTGCGGACGATGACGTCGTCCATGGTCACCGCGGTCCCGGCGGTCCGCGGTGACGTGTCCGCACCGGGGGCGTAGGGGTTGGTCGCGTGGTCGTCCGCCGGCCGGCCGCCGACAGCGGCACCCACCGGCCGCTGCGCGTAGGCGTCGGCCGGGCCGGCGTCACGGGCGGCACCCCAGCGGGAAAAGATCGGATTGCTGGACCTCACGTCATTCCTCCTCGTCCGCCGCACACTCGCGGCCTGCGGCAAAGCGTTGTCATCGGGTGTCCGGGACGGCACACGTGTGGCACTGGTCATGTACCGGGCCGACGACGGCAACCCTGCGCGTCACCACTCTGACAGGTGACGCGATCGGAAGCAAGTCATCCGAGTGCGCGCACCCGGCGGCGGTCATTCGGACGGTGTCGCCGGGCCGTCGAGCAGCTCCATGAGGAAGCCGTCCCAGTTCAGGCCGTCCATCTCCGCCTCGGCCGAGGTGATCCGGTAGGTCGCGTCGAGCCACTCCGCCAGCGGTGCCGCGGGCACCTCGAACAGGGCCTCCACCTCCTCCGATTCGAGAAGCAGCCAGGACGAGGGCCGTTCCCTGGGCAGCGCCGGCCACATCCGTACGTCGCCGCAGCCGCTCATCGATGTCAGGCCGTGGTGGAGGAGCTCGCGGCCGATGCGCCAGATGAGACTCGGTCCTCGTTCCGCCAGGAACTCGACCGTGATCACCGCGGGCATGTCCGGGTCGAAGCGGAACTCCGCCCGTATCGGCAGCGGGGTGAACTCATCGAGCATCTGGTCGAGGTCCAGGAACAGCGGAGGCACCGGCTCGGACGCCGGACGCGCCTTCAGGGGTGACTGATCACGGTGCATGACGGGAGTTCCCCTCCATGGGACGAAGTCTGCGCCTACCACTCTTCGCCGGGAACAGAACCCGCACATCGGTCACTTGACGGTCAAACGACGTCGACTGGAAGGGCGTAGCAGAACCCCGGCGGCCGAAGAGCGGCTCCGGGGAGCGTCGAACGGGCTGCGCGGGACGTGACGTAAGTCAATTGGCTGCGGAAAGGCCGAAGGCCGACAAGCGGAAACACGTTTCTCGAAAACGCGGACCCCCGCCTGTGGCCGGGGGCGGACGGCTGCAGGCGAGGATCCCTCGATGTCAGGTCCGCCGCCTGGAGAAGGCGCTCGCGGACGCGGGCGTCGAGCACCGGTGCGAGGTCTACGAGGGTGCGCGCCACGGCTACACCCCAGTCCGACACGGCCGCCTACCACCCCGCGGCGGCCGAGCGGCACTGGACGGAACTGCCGGCCCTCTTCGCCCGCACCCTCTGAACTCGTACGACTGCCTTCAGAGCGGCTCCATCATGAAGCGGACCCGTGGGTCCGGTACGATGATTACCGGACCCATGGGTCCACTTATGGCGTCCCTCCGCAACCGAAGGACACACCCACGATGAGCCACGTCCGTATCTCCGACGCCCTCCGCGCCCTGGTCTTCGAGCCCGACCCCGCGGTGGAACTGCACGAGGTCCTCGACCGCTACTACGCCCCGGACTACACACACCGCAGCGACGGAAAGACGCTGAACCGCGACGAGTTCACGCAGATGGTCGCGGGCATCCGCGGCCAGGTCACGGAAGGCACGGTCACCGTGCTCGACGAGCTGACCGACGCCGACACCTACGCCGAACGGCACGTCTTCCGCATCACTTTGAAGAACGGCACCACCCAGACCCGGGAGATCGCGATCTTCGGCACCTTCGCCGAGGACGGCCGCTTCCGGCACCTGAGCGAGACGGGTTTCGACGTCGAGCCCGCCCGGACCGTCTGAGCCCCCCACGATCGGAGAACCACCATGCCCCGTCTCACCGACCCGGATCCCGCCTCGTTCCCGGACGAGGCCGCCACGTTCCTCGGCAAGCTGCCGCCCGACCCGATGGTCAAGATGATGTCCCACTCGACGGGCACCGTGAAGCCGTTCGTCGAGTTCGCCAGGACACTGTTCACCTCACTCGAACTGCCGGACCGCGCACGCGAACTGGTGATCCTCACCGTCGCCGCCCACACCGACGGCACGTTCGTCGCGGCCCAGCACGACCCCATGGCCCGCTCGGCCGGCGTCGACGAGCGAACCCGGCAGCTCGTCCGCGACCGGCAGATCGACAGCCCCGAACTGTCCGAGGCCGACCGCGCGCTCGTCCGGTTCACCGCCGAGGTGGTGCGGCACCCACGCGTCTCCGACGAGGTCTTCGACGAGGCCCGCCGGTTCCTCAGCGACCGCGAACTGGTCGAGGTACTGCAAGTGGCCGGCTACTACTGGTCGTTCGGACGGATCGCCACCGTGCTGAACGTGGAGGTGACCAAGGTGTACGACGACGAACCGGTGCTCGGCACCTCCGGTGACACCACCGGCGTCTGAGGCGCGGCGGGCCTCTCAGGGGGTCGGCGCGGGTGCCGGGTCGACCCGGATGGTCGCGGCATGTGCCTCCGGGCGCGCGACGAGGGCGTCGGCCACCGGTCCGTACTTGCCGCAGAAGGCGGCGTCGAGTTCGGCGGGTGGTTCGAGGTCGCGGGTCGTGAGCAGGACATCGCGGGTGACGCCGCCCACCTGGATCGTTCCGTGACCGTGTTCCCGCGCCGCCCGGTACCAGCGGGAGCGGACTCCCCGGTAAGCGCGGACGTACAGTTCGCCGTCGACGACCACCATGCCGATCTCCACACCGGGGCGGTCACCGTCCCCGGCGGTCAGGACGAGGGAGTAGGTCTCGGAGAGCAGGGTCTGGTCTTCGGGCGCCCAGGTGGTCATCGGGTCAGGCCCTCTGGTCGGTCGGTGCCGGGCACCTCCGCGGTCCAGGAGGTGAGGATGCGCAGGGCGTCGTGGGAGGGGCTGCCGGGTTCGGCGGTCAGGACCATCAGGCGCTGCCCGGAGCCGTCGGGGCTCGCCCAGGTGTCGCAGTCGAGGGTGAGCTCTCCCACCAGGCGGTGGCGGTAGCGCTTGGTGCCGTATCCGGCGCTGCTGACGCGGTGTTCGGCCCACCAGGTGCGGAAGTCGGCGTCCTGGACGGACAGTTCGCCGACGAGGCGGGCGAGGTCCGGGTCGACGGGGTCGGCCGCGGCCTCCATGCGCAGCCCGGCGACGGCGTCCCGGGCGTCGTGCTCCCAGCCCAGATGCAACTCCCGGACCACCGGATTCGAGAACAGCAGGTTCACGTAGTTGCGACGGTCGGCCGGTACGGCGGCGAAGTCGGTGTACAGCGCGATGGCGGCGGGGTTCCAGGCGAGGATGTCCAGGCGTTTGCCGAGGACGAGTGCGGGGGTTTGGGTGAGCTGGTCCAGGAGGCGGCGCATGGCGGGGCGTACGCGCTGGGCGGGTCGGCGGCGGTGCGGTCGGTTGTCGGTGCGGCCGGCGAGTTCGTAGAGGTATTGCTGTTGGTCGTCGTCGAGGTGCAGGGCGCGGGCGAGGGTGGCGAGGACGGGGGCGGAGGCGCGGACGCGGCCCTGTTCGAGGCGGGTGTAGTAGTCCACGCTGATCGCGGCGAGCTGGGCGACCTCCTCGCGGCGCAGTCCCGTGACCCGGCGCGCTGAGTCCGTCTCCGGCAGGCCGCACTCGCGCGGATCCAGCTGCGCCCGACGGGCCCTGAGGAAGGTGCCGAGGTGGGAGTCGGGTGTCGGTTTCATGTTCTCCAGTGTCATGCGGCCGGACCGGGCGCGACACAGGTGTGAGGGGGCAGGTTCTTTCCCAGGCAGAAACCTGCCTCTCCCGCGGGCGAGGCAGGTGGCGGATGGTGGATGTGTGCCCGGCACGGACCGGGTGCTCCACGACATCGTCCGTCACCGTCTTTCAGGAGTGTTGTTTCCATGGCCAGGACCCGTGTCAGTTTCGACAGCGCCGGTATCGAGATCGCCGCGCACCTCTACACCCCCGACAGCCCGACTGCCGGCCGCCGTCCGGCGCTGGTGGTCGGACACCCCGGGACCGGGGTGAAGGAACAGACCTCCGGCACCTACGCGCAGCTGATGGCCGAGCGCGGATTCGTCACCCTCGCCTTCGACGCCGCCTACCAGGGCGAGTCCGGCGGCCTGCCCCGCGGACTGGAAGACCCCGCCCAGCGCATCGAGGACTTCAAGGCCGCTGTCTCCTACCTCATCACCCGTGACGAGGTCGACGCCGACCGCATCGGCCTGCTCGGCATCTGTGCCTCCGGCGGCTACTCGCTGGCTGCCACCGGCGGCGACCACCGCGTCAAGGCCGTGGCGACCGTGTGCACCGCCGAACCCGCCCGCCAGTTCCGCTACGGCGCCGACGGCTCCCAGGACCCGGCCGTCTTCCAGGCCCTCCTGGACGCCGCCGCCCAGGCCCGCACCCGCGCCGCCCGCGGCGAGGACCCCGGCGTGCTGACGATGTTCCCCGACACCGCCGAACAGGCGGGCGCCCTGGGCGGCGAGCACGGCATCGAGGGCTGGGAGTACTACTGCGGCGCCCGCGGCTACCACGAGCGCTCCGCGAAGTACCTCACCTGGGACAGCATCGACAAGATGGCCTCCAGCGACGTCTTCCGCGCCGTCCCCCTCATCGGCCCCCGTCCCATCCTGCAGATCATCGGCGAGCGCGCGGTCACCGCCTGGATGGCCATCGAGGCCCATCAGGCCGCCACCGGCCCCAAGGAACTCCACCGCATTCCCGGCGCCAGCCACGTCGGCCTCTACGACAAGCGCGAATACATCGACCCCGCCGTCGACAAGCTCACCGACTACTTCACCACCCACCTCGACAAGTGACCGACTGAGGTCACGTACGGGGCACATGCCGGAGGGGCCGACAGCGTGGGGGGTCGGCCCCACCGGGCTGGTCGAGCACGTCCCTTCGCCGGGGGCGGCCCCGCGCAGGGCGTGGGCAGGGGCGCGGGAGCGGCC
>NZ_JBHXVG010000027.1:57355-111051 GCF_042672405.1 Streptomyces sp. NPDC127197
AACAACCCCCCCCCCCCCCCCACACTCTACCCCCTGTCGCAACGCTCGGGGCCCACGCGGGGGGGGCCCCCCCCGCGGCCCCCCCCCCCCCCTCCGGCATGTACGAGCACGTCACTTCGCCTGCAGCGGCCCCGCGAAGGACTTGCGCAGGGACGCGGGAGCGGCCAGGGGGAGGAGCGCGGCGAGCATCTTGCCCTTGACCGTGCTCGGCTGCCGCGTCAGCTCGACGTCGACCCTGGTGCCGTCGCCCTCGGGGGCCATCCGGAAGACCCAGCCGCCGCCGGCTCCGAAGAGCTTGGAGTCGAGCGTGGTGATGGTGACCGTGTCACCGGCCGGTTCCCACTCGTAGCGCACCCGCTCCCAGGCCGCGGCAGTTCCCTCGGTGACCTCGGCCCAGGTGTCGCCGAGGTCGTGGACCTCGAAGTGGTCGGCGTCGATCGTGGGCCAGGCCTTGGCGCGGGAGGGACCGAAGTCGGTCAGTACCTCCAGCACGTCCTTGGGGCTGAGCTGGGAGACGAGGTGGAAGCGTACGACTGCCATGGGATGTCCTCACCGAGAAGTAACCGTTCTGACTGGTGACGAAAGATTCCCATGAGGTCTCGTCACCCGTCAAGGTGGTTACTCTGGAGAGTGTTCGGTCACCTGTCAGGAGGGTCACGTGAGACATGTGTTTCCGTGCGGGACGCTCACACTCGACTTCGTGGGCACCCTGCAGGAGCGGCGGGCGCCGGTTCCGATCGAGCGGATCGGCTCCCCCGGGCTGCTCGACTCCTGGTTCGTCGAGGCCGGGCTGCTCGACGAGCGGCCCGGATCCGACCAGGCGGACCTGCGCACGGCGCGGGAGCTGCGGGAGGCGATCCACTCGCTGGTCAGGGCTCGTCTCACCGGCCGTCCCCTACCCGTCGGGGCGGTTGTCGCGGTGAACCGGCAAGCCGCCGGGGTGCCGGTGGCGATGCGGCTGGGCTCCGCGGGCACCAGCCGTTCCGGCAAGGCCGCCCAGGCCCTCACCGATCTCGCCCGCGAGGCGGTCGAGATCATCGCCGGCGCGGAAGCGGCCCTACTGCGCGAGTGCGGACACCCCGACTGCACCCATGTCTACCTCGACCGCTCCCGGGGCCGCCGGCGGGAGTGGTGCGCGATGCGGACCTGCGGGAACCGCGTCAAGGCAGCCGCCCTGCGGGCACGCCGCCGAAGGTAAGGTGAGCGCCTCTGTCCCGGGGCGCCGCGCACATGTGTCCAGCGGGGGCGGTCCCCTCGTACGGAACCGTCCCCGCACCCCTCAGCCGCGGTTCTCGGCCTGGAACATCCAGCTCTGCTTCTCCAGATCGGCGGTCAGGCCGATCAGCAGATCCTGCGTCACCGCGTCCGCCGGGCCGGTCACCTCGATGCGTTCCCGCACCCGTTCGATGACGGCGGAGAACGTCCGCACCAGAGCGTCGACGGCGTCGACGTCCTTCGTCCAGCCCGCCGCGAAGTCGGGCACCCCACTGGTGGCGGCGATGGTGGTGGCCCGCCCGTCCGGACTGACTCCCAGTGCGGCGGCGCGTTCGGCCACCGTGTCGGCGTGGTCGCGAGCGGTGGTGACCACTTCGTCGAGCTGCAGGTGGATGGAGCGGAAGCGCGGCCCGTAGAGGTTCCAGTGCGCCTGCTTGGCCACCAGGGACAGGTCGAGCAGGTCGACCAGGGTCGCCTGCAGGGCGCTGCCCGCGATCTCGCGCTCTTTGTCCGGCAGTGGGCTGTTGATGACCGTCATGGGTGTGCGGTTCCTTTCCGGATTGTCGCCAGCGTCCCCATTGTCGGAGCCACCGGTCTGTCATGGATCAGTCGTTTGACTGCCGGTCGGACGACAGCAACAAGCACACGTGTGCGAGGTGGGCCACCGACACGTGTGCCGTGCCGGCTTGTGCGGTCAGGCCCGGATCTGCAAGAGGACCGGGTTGGTCAGCGCCGCCATCGGGCCCCACTGCGGGGCCGAAGCCATGGTGTTGCCCTTGCCGGGGGTGCCGTCCGCCTTGGGGTGGCGGACCTCGGCGCGCACGTACGCGGCGAGCGAGGCGGTGGTGCGCCACACGACCGTGCCGGTGCCGGAAGCGCCCAGCGACTCCTGGTGCATCTGGCCCTCGTCGGTGATGAACCGCACCGTGCCATTGGGCACTCCGGACACCTCCAGGCACACGTCGACGGGTGTGTCCGCGGCCAACCGAAGCGTCTCGGCGATGCCGGCCGCCGCCAGCCGCGCTGAAGGCGACGGTGACGGCGGAGGACTCGGCGACATACGTACGGCCCTTGCGGATGCCCTCCAGGACGACGGGCCATCGATGGCCTGCGGCACATGACCACCCGGGTCGCCGCCGCCGGACGGCTGCGGATGAGCGTCGGGCGCGCGACCGAGGTCATGCACTCCGCCGGCGTGGGCACGGTCATCACGCTGATGAGCCTTCCCGAGGACGCCCGCGACCTGCGGACCTCCCACACCGTCCGCGAGATGATGATCAACACCCTCGCGCTTCCCCCGCGCAGGGGCACGACGTCGGCGGCGCCGCCCCCGTCGCCGGCAGCGCCATGGCACTGCGCCGCTCTCGACCACGGCGACACCGCGGCGCTCAGCCCCGGCGAGCGCGTCCTGCTCCACGAGTGGCTCAACCAGCTGGCCGACGCGGAGGACGGGGACGGCTGACGGCACGGACGGTCAGCCCGCGTGACACACCTGGTCACACTCCGGCCAGTGCGACGGACCATCGTGGGGACATGACCAGCGAAAACCCGTCCACCTTCGGTGGGCGCCTGCTCATCGGCGCCACCGGCTCCGCCGCCGTCGCCACGCTCCCGACGTACGTCAACGCGCTGCGCACCACGTTCACCGGGACCGTCACCGTCCTGCTGACCCACACCGCCGCCACGTTCCTTCCGCCGCACACCGTCGCGCTGTTCGCGGACCGAGTGGTGACGGGGACGACGCCGGACGACTGGGCCCGGGAGAACCAGGCGACCCTGGCGGTGGAGCACGACATGATGGCCGTCCTCCCGGCCACCGCCAACATGCTCTCCGCCACCGCCACGGGCGCCGTGCCGAACATGCTGACCGCGACGATCGCCGCCGCCGACTTCCCCGTGGTCTTCTTCCCGGTGATGACCGGCGCGATGTGGGCCAAGCCCGCTGTCCAGCGCAACGTGGACCAGCTCCGCCTCGACAGCCACCACGTCGTCGACCCGCAGTGGGGGCAGCGCTACGACGTCGGCCTCGGCGAGTTCGTCAAGGCGCCCATGCCGCCGGCTCCGCCCCAGTTCATCGAGGTGGTCAGGGAGTTCATGCCGAAGAGCGGGCCCGTGGTCGTCTGACCGTCACCGGGAACGGTAGGCGCCGGGCGTCATGCCCGTGACCGTTCTGAACGCCCGGTACAGCTGTGCCTCGCCGCCGAACCCGCACTCGCGGGCCACGGCGGCGAGCGGGCGTTCGGGGCGCGCCAGGACCAGCCGCTGCGCGTGTGACACCCGAACCCTGCGGATCAGCCGCGTGAGCGATTCGCCGCCCTCGGCCAGAGCGCGGTACATCGTGCGCCGGGAGACACCGCAGCCCGCGGCCACCGCGGCGGCGTCCAGGCGAGGGTCCGTGGCGTGCCGACGTACGAACCGGTGGACACGCTCCCGCGTCAACGCCGTCGCCGACGTCTGGGGCAGCGCGCCGCCCGCGGCCCATCCCAGCGCCGCGTCCAGCAGGTCGACGGCGTGCGGCAGCAGGGCCGCCGCCGCTCCCGGGTCGTGGCCCTGCAGACGGTCGAGCCCGACGAGGAAGTCGGCGACCACCCGGCCGGGGCCCGAGGCACCCAGTTCCACGGCGGTCGCCCCGTTCAGGGAGCGGTGCGGCAGCCGGGCCCTGGGCACCTTGACCACCAGCTGGGAGAAGTCGTCCGCGAAACCCAGCGCGTAGGGGCGGGCGCTGTCGACGAAGGCCATCGCCCCGGGGGTGAGCACGGCCACGTGTCCGTTCTGCTCCAGCCTGGCCCGGCCGTGGAGCTGGATGTCGGCGAGGAGGACGTCCTCGTGGTCGCGCGCGATCAGCCGGCGCGTCCGTGCCACCTGCTGGGGGCTCGCGGTCAGCGCGGCGAACCCCACCGCGTCCAGGACGGACGTCTCGATCCGGCCCTCGAAGGCCCTGTCCGGCTCCGGACGCACCGCCACCCCGACGAACGTGTCGCAGACGACGTCGGCCCAGTAGGCGAACGTGTCGGAGGGCTCGACGTTGGCGCTGGACCACCGGGTGCGTGAACAGGCCACCGCCGGGTCCTGGTCAGAAGAGGGGGACACCGGGATCGAACCCGAAGCGGACGCGCCCGGCGGCCTCCAGGAAGGGGGCGAAGTGGTTGGCGTGCTGGAGCGCCACCATGCCGTCGCGGAAGAGCCGCTCGACGGGATTGCCGCGGTCGATCGAGGCAGAGCCGCCGAGTTCGTACATGGCCACGAGCACCTCACGACTGACCTCTGTCGCGTGGCCCATCGCGGCATGCAGGGCAGCCCGCTGGTCGAGGGTTGCGGGCTCGCCCTTCTCCCCGGCGGCGTCCACGGTCGCCGCCGCGGACAGCAACAGCAGTCGCGCCGCCTGGAGGGCCGCCTCCGACCGCGCGACGGTCGCCTGGGCGCGAGCGGATTCCGCGAGCGTGCCACCGGTGAACGTGCTCTTGGACGTGGCGAGGGCGACGATCTCGTCGACGGCGCTCTGCGCGACACCGAGCACCACGGCGGAGCAGCCAGGGAAGACGAGCGCGGGGATGAAACCATGGTAGAGGGGCCGTTGGGTACGAGCCGGCACGTCGAACCGGGCGACCAGCTCGTCGGGGACCAGGACGTCGTCGACGACCACCGTGTTGCTGCCGGTGCCTGGCATGCCGCTGACGTCCCCGGTGTCCAGGACCGAGAGCTGGTCCCGGCTCAGGGCGAAGAGCCGTACGTCCGGTGTGCCCCCCTGCGTCAGTCGGGGGCTGCCGTCCTCCGCGACGACGGCGACCACGACGAGCCAGTCCGCCCGGTCGACGCCGCTGACGCGCTTCCAGGTGCCCGAGAGACGGTAGCCGCCCTCGGTCACCACCGCAGTGCCAGGCTGGTCGGCGTTTGCGAAGATCGGATCGGGGCCGTCCGCCCAGATCCGGGCGGTGCCGGCCTCGCCGAGCAGCGCGGCGAGGAATCCCCAGTTGGTGTTCCACACCACCCACGCCACCGAGGCGTCGAGACGTCCGAAGCCCTCGTGTACACCTTCAGCACTGTCTCCAGAGGTGCCTCGAAACCCCCCAGCTCGCGC
This sequence comes from Streptomyces sp. NPDC127197, assembly GCF_042672405.1. Classification (NCBI taxonomy): domain Bacteria; kingdom Bacillati; phylum Actinomycetota; class Actinomycetes; order Kitasatosporales; family Streptomycetaceae; genus Streptomyces; species Streptomyces sp. NPDC127197. Next base: position 62,649 of record NZ_JBHXVG010000027.1, read on the forward strand.
GGGGTGAGCAGCCGGAAGGCACCGCTGTCGCGCAGCTCCTGCATCAGCTTCTCGGGCAGATCACGACCGGCCTCCATCTCCTCGGCGGCGGCCTTGACGGAGGCCGAGAGCAGCTCGGGGAGACGCAACGGGCCGGACTCATATGTGCTCATGGGTTCTCCAACGTGGGGAATCGGCAAGGGTGAATACCCGCATACGCTGGAGACACGTGTTTCGATCGCTGTGAGGTTCAGCGGCAGCCGCGACCGCCATGGGGAGATGAACAGAGCCGAAGGCCACGCGTGCCGGCTCAGATCAGTCCCCGGGCGGCGGCCCTGACCCCCGCCTGGAAACGGGTGTCGGCTCCCAGCCTGGTCAGGACGGCGGCGATGCGCCGGGTGGCGGTCCGGGTGCTGCACCCCAGCTGGCGGGCGATGGCCTGGTCCTTCAGCCCGGCCTTGAGCATGCCGAGGAGCAGGATGTCGTCCGCGTCGAAGGTGCCGTCCGCGGCGGGCGCCGTGCCGGAGATCGGCTCGGCGCGGGCCCAGTAGGCCTCGTAGAGCTCCACCAGGGCGTCGAGCATGCCGGATGGGTGGATGACGACGAGGTCGTCGTAGACCGGGCCGGACAGCGGGACCAGGGCGACTCGCTTGTCGATGATGTGCAGTTTGAACGGCAGGGACGGCAGCAGTCTGGACTGCTCGCCCAGTTCGGCGAGTCTGAGCAGCGTGGCGAACCGTCCGGGGCGCTCCATCGACTGCGGGCAGTAGATCGAGCGCACCTCGATGCCCTGCCCCAGCCAGGCCGCCGTGATGGCGAACTCGTCCTCGTTGCTGTGGTGTCGGCCATCGGGGCGGCCCACGTAGGGCGGACGGTCGAGGGCCCACATGTGGCTCGTCGCGGAGTTGCTCAGTTCCTCGACCCGTTCCCGGATCAGCTCGCGCTCCGACAGGACCTCCACCAGATTGCGCGGATCGGCCCGCAGCCTTCCGTCGCGGTAGCGCTCGGCGATCCGGTCGATCTCCGTCCGCGCCGAGGCCAGCGCCGTCTCCACCTCGAACTGCCGCCTGGCCAGCAGGGGCAGCAGCGCGGCCTCGGGGTTCGTCGCCTGGTAGCAGCCTCCGCCGGTGGCGCGCAGGAGTCCGAGTTCCGTGAGACGGGCGACGGACCGGTGAACGTGGTCCGCCGATGTTCCCAGCGATACGGCGAGATCCGAGACGAGCACAGGTCCCTGGTCCAGGAAGCACCGATAGATTCGTTCATCGGGCTCGGACATGCCCAGTGCCGTAAGCACCTGTACATACCTCCGTCGGGTCGGCATCCGCTCAGGACGTGGACCACTTCTGGTTGACACCGCCGGAGCAGGACCACAGCTGGAGCCGAGTGCCGTTCGCCGTCTGGTTGTCCCGTACATCCGTGCACTTGTCGGCCGGCGTGTTGACCAGGTCATGGCTGGAGTTCAGCACGAACCGCTGCGCCGAACTCCCGTTGCAGGTAGCCAGTTCGAGGTCCGCCCCGTCGGCCGTCGAGCCGCCCGCGAGCTGTACGCACATGCCGAGCGCGCGCATGGTCCCGCCCGTGAACGTCCAGTGCTGCGAGGCGGATTCCGAGCAGTCCCAGATCATCAGTTTCGCGCCCTGCACGGCCTTGCCGCCCACGATGTCGATGCAGCGCTGCGAGGCGTGGCTGAACACGTTCACACCCGGCGCCGCGGCCGGGGCGGTCGTCTCGGTTCCGGTGGGCTCCTGCGCCGGGGCGGTGGCGCGTCGGTCGGACGGGGCGTCCTCGCTCGACGCACTGCTCTTGGGCGAGGTGGACGTGGGCTTCGCGGCACCATCGGGCTCCTTGCCGGTGCCGGTACCGGCCGCGCTCACCGCGGGTGCCGGCACATCGCCGAGCCCGTCGACGACGTCTGTGCCGTAGTCACCGGAGTCGACGGCGACCGGCGCCCCGTCGCGCCTGTCGTCGTGCCCGCCGACCAGGCCCAGGGTCAGCAGGACGCCGCCCACCGCGAGCAGTCCCACGATGCCCACGACGCCGAGGGCACCACGGAATCCCTCGCGCCGGGCCTTGTCGCCGGTACGTGCGACGTCGTCGCCGGGTTTGTTCGTGGCGGCGCCGGGGGCGTCGGCACCGCGGCCGGCGTTCCTCCGCGACCCGAGGGAGGAGATCTGGGCGAGCCGGGGCAGGGAGGCGCCTCTCCCGGCCGCGTCCGGCGTACGGCCGACGCTCCCCGGCGCGGCCGGCTCCGCGGCACCGGCCGTGTCGCCGTCCTGGGCGGGCCCGGAACCGACCGACCTGGCGCTGCCCGGGACCCTCTTGGGGAGGTCTCCCGGCGAACGGGGCGTGTGTGGAGGCTTCATGGGTTCCTTTCCAGCGGAGCCGGAGCATGGGCGGCAGTGTCGCGGAGGGCCCGGCGGCGGGCCGCTGTATGTGAGGCAGGACCGGTGCCACGCACACGGACGCCGTCCGACCTCGCGGTCGGGCGGCGTCTCGGCGGGCGGTACCCGGCTGCCGGATCTGGCTAGGCCCAGCAGCCGTTCACGGTCGCGGCGAGGCCGTCCATCGCGTCCTTGATGTCGTTCGGAGCGGCCGTGGAGCCGTTCTCGATGAAGGAGAACACCCGCCATTCGCCGTCGTCGGTCCGGGTCAGACCGCTCAGGGCGATGGCACCGGTGAGAGTGCCGGTCTTCGCCTGCACCTTGCCGACCGCGCACTGGGAGTTCGGGTCGTCGAACCGGCCCCACTCCGGGCCGAGGGTGGAGCCCGCCTCACCGGCGACCGGCAGGCCGTCCAGGATGGCGCCCAGGGTGTGCGCGTAGCGGGGCTCCGTGAGCAGTTCGAGGATCTGGGCGAGGGTGGCGGCCGGGATGCGGTCGGCCCGGGACAGGCCGCTGCCGTCGTGGATCTCGAAGTGGTCGAGAGGGACGCCGTAGCGGTGGCTGAGCACCTGGCGTACGACCTCGGTGCCGCCCTCGAAGGTGGCGGGGCGTCCCGCGCCCAGGGCGGTCATCCGCAGCAGGGTCTCGGCGATGTTGTTGTCGCTGGTCTTGAGCATCTTCTTGACGATGTCCCCCAGCGGGGCCGACTTGTGGCGTGCGACGGGCACGTCGGTGCGGGCTGCCGTACGACGTGTGACGTCGCCGTCGACGGTGATGCCGTTCTCGGCGAGCAGCTCGGCGAAGGTCTGCCCGGCGTCGATGGAGGTGTCCTGGACGCCGCGTCCGTCGACGACCAGGGCGCGAACCGGGGCGACGGAGTCCGGGTAGTAGCCCTCGTTCCAGCCGTCGGCGAGGGTCGGTTCGGGGAACAGGCTGTCGTCCACGGCGATCTTCACCGAGGTCAGGCCCGCCTTCTGCAGTCCGGCGACCGCGGTCTGCGCCAGCTCGGCGAGGTCGGCGCTGGTGAGGGTGCGGTCGCCGCCGCCGACGAGGGTCAGGGTGCCGTCGCCGTAGACCACCTTGGTGGTGAAGCGGTGCTCCGGGCCGAGCACCGTCAGGGCGGCGGTCGACGTGGCCAGCTTGACGTTCGAGGCCGGCATCAGCGCGGTGGAGCCGTTGTGGTCCCACAGGGTGCTGTCGGAGTCCGCGTCGAGCACCACACCGCTCACGTCGGAGCCCAGCCGCTGGTCGAGCACCCGGGTGTCCAGGTTCGCGGCCATCTGCTGGTCGTCGGCGTCGACACCCTCGGTCGCGTCGGCCGCCGTGCCCGTCGCGCTGTTGCCGGACGCGGCGAAGGCCGAGGGCCCCGCCAGCGCGGCCGAGGCCATGGGCACCGCGATCGCGAGCACGACGGCACGCCGGACTCCCGAGCCGCCCTGTCTCACCTTGCGGTGCCGACGCCGGCCGCCCGGGACGAAGGCATTCATCTGCTGTGTTTCCTCTGCCGAGTTACTCATGGAATCCCAAGGTCCGAGTACAGAAACGTGTGAGAAGAAGATCGGCGCGCACCCTACCATTCGTCATGTGTGGTGTCGGTACGGTCGCAGAGGCCGACGAGCATCGCACATGTGTGCCTGGACTCACGCAGGTGTCCTGATCGGTGTGACAGGTGAAGGGTGCCGCCGATGAAGTCCGCGTGCCGGAAGACGGCCCTGTGGCGGGCGCCATGGTCCGCCGTGACGGCGTTGGCCGCCGCGAATTGCTGGTTCCCCGGCGGGGGCGCAGAGCGGCCGAGCGGCGTCGACCGCGTGACCGCGGACCGCGTCTGCTCGCGGGGAGCCATGACGCCCGAGAGGCACCGAGCAGCCTGGAAGCGGTCGGAGTGCGATGACGCCGCGGCCCGCGGACACCTGGCGGCAAGTGCACGAGTGAACCCTTCTGTGCACTTGCTCCGTGTCCTGCATGACGGCTGTTGCACGGGCAGGGTCGTACGGATCGAGGACACACGTATGGACACGTACCAGCAGGCCCTGTCGGCCGGTGAACCGGGCGAACTGGTCATCATGGACCCGGAGTTCAAGGCGGACGCCCACCGGCAGTACGCACGGCTGCGCGCGGAGGGCCCCATTCATCCGGCGCAGTTCTTCCCCGGCATCACGGGCTGGGTGGTCGTCGACTACGACCTGGCCCGCGAGGCGCTGACCCATCCGGCGCTGCTCAAGGACCCGCAGCCGGCCGTGGAGATGCTGGAGGCGGCGGGCTTCCTGGGGCACAAGCGCGGCACCGGGTTCGGCGGGCAGATGCTGGAGGCGGACCCGCCCGAGCACACCCGGCTGCGCCGTCTGGTGTCAGGCGCCTTCTCCCCGAAGCGGTCCGCCGAACTGGAGCCGCGCATCACCCGGATCGCCAACGAACTCATCGACGCCATGCCGCCGTCCGGTGAACTCGACCTCGTGGAGGCCTTCACCGCGCCGCTGCCGGTCGCGGTGATCGCCGAACTGCTCGGCATCCCCGAGGCCCACCACCAGGACTTCCGCCGCTGGACGACCCTCGCCTTCCAGGTGAGCCACCCCGAGTACGCCGCGGCGGTGGCCAGCCTGCACGCGTTCCTGCGCGAACTGGTCGAGGACAAGCGCCGCACCCCCGGCGACGACCTGATGTCCGCCCTCGTCGCCGCCCGGGACGAGGACGACGGCCGGCTCTCCCAGGAGGAACTCGCCGGCACCGCGGCCCTCCTCGTCATCGCCGGCCACGAGACCACCGTCAATCTCCTGGGCAACGCCGTGCTCGCGCTGCTCCGGCACCCCGACCAGCTGCGGCTGCTGCGGGACGACCCGGGGCTCCTGCCCAACGCGGTCGAGGAGTTCCTGCGCTACGACACCTCCGTCGAGCGCACCACGAACCGATACGCCGCCGAGGACCTGGAGCTGGGCGGAGTGCGGATCCCCCGAGGCGGCATCGTCACCGTGGCCCTCGCCTCCGCCGGCCGCGACGCCCCCCTGCCCGACGGCGGCGACCCGGACACGCTCGACATCACCCGTTCCGCCGTCCGGCACCTCTCCTTCGGCCACGGCATCCACCACTGCCTGGGCGCCCCGCTGGCCCGCCTGGAGGTCCGCGTCGCCCTGCACACCCTGCTCACCCGCGTCCCGCACCTGGAACTGGCGGTCCCCGCCGACTCCCTCGCCTGGTTCCCGTCCGGCATGGCGCGGCGTGCTGTCCCTGCCGGTGCGCTACCGCACCGGTTGAGATGTGCTGGACTCCCACCCGATGGACCCGGCCGGCATCGAAGTCACGGCTGCGGACGGCGTGAACCTCCAAGCCTCAGAATCCCCGGAAGACGCCGTCCGCCTCGGCGGCGTCCACGAACTCCTCCCAGTCCATGTTGGCGAGCGAGACGTTGTTCTCGACGGACCACAACTTCGAGGCCACGACCCTGAGTTCGTCAAAGCCCTGCTCCGGCCCCTCGTCGTCCTCGTCCTCCGCGTCCGTCCTCATGACGGTCGGCAGCGGCATCTCCGCCTCCGTCAAGGCCCTGCCGTCCGCCACGATCAGCAGGTCGTCCTCGGCGGGCGCGAGTGCGACGAGCCGCTCGGCGGTCAGGTCGCGGTAGGCGGGGTCGTCCACGATGTGCAGCGCCGCGAGGAAGCCGTCCTCCTCGTCAGGAGTGGTGACAACGGTATGAAGGCTCTGCCGGGCCGCCTCGTCGAGAAGTCGATGCGGATCAGCAAGGTGTGTCCGGTGTGCGGAAGGTCTCTCATGCCTGGGCATGTCAGCCAGCCGTACAGGTCACACATATCAATGCGTCACCACCTTGACTGGTGACGAGGCTGGGTGCAAGCTGAAAGCAGTCCTGTCGACCGACAGGACCCGTCCACGATCCACGAAGTGGAGGCTGGTCATGAACCAGGAAGCCACGATGGACACCGCCGCGGCGGCACGGCGTGTGCGCTTCGGCAAGCTGCCCGAGCGCATCCGCTACGAGGACATGACTGAAGTGGTGGAGTCCGGGCCGAACGGCGGGGCGAAAACCTCTCCCGAGGACACGGGTGCGTGGCGCACCTTCTCGTGCCTGGCCCTCGACCTGGGGCTGTAGCACTCAGGTGCAGGCCCGTACCGCAGCCGCCGCTGAGCACCCACCGTCGACAGGACAGGTCATGAACACCTACGAATACCCCCTCTTCCCGGGCCGTCTGGGCAAGGAGCAGGAGGCCATCGAGGAGCTGCTCCGCCGGGTCAACTGCAACGACCGGCGGGAGCCGGACCGGGAGGCCGAGGAGTACACCAGGAGGACCCGCCGGCTGGCGGCCGTCACGTTTCTCAGCGCAGTTCTGTGACCGCCGTGTCCGCGGTGAGGGAGAGGGCGAGCAGGGCGGTCGCCGTGAAGTCGTCCGCCGGTTCGACCGTCTGCCAGGCGGCCACGTCGTCGACGTAGCCGGCACCGTGCCCGTCGAAGTCGGACCACCGGTGTCCGGACGGCTCGGCGGAGCACGGACGCATGCTGTCGAACCTCTCCAGGTCGCCCAACAGCTCCGCCTTGTTGGGGCCGTTGACCACGGCACCCCGCAGGATGTCCCCCCGCCCGGTGCGGCTCATGGCGAGGTTCGCCACCTGGTGCTCCGGGCAGTGCGGGTACGTCTCACCCGCGCCGATGACGAAGCTGGTGCCCCAGGGGTTGGCACCGAAGACCCAGCCGCGCTGCCGGGAGGCGAAGGCGTCGAAGCGGTGGTCACGCGTGACGCGCGCGTAGAGCCCGGACGTGGCCACTAGCCCGAAAGTGCGCGGTACGGCGTCGAACTCGGTGAGGACGACACCCGCGCCGAACGGGTCCCGGGCGGCCTGCCGCGTGCCCTCCGCCAACTGCCGCCTGAGATCCGCTTCGAGCGCGTTCCTCGTGTCCCCGTCCAGTCCGGGCGAGGACAGCAGATCCGCGTGGGCGAGGGCGCTGACATCCGACACGTCCAGGGTGCCGCGCTCGCCGGACTGGAGATACGCCTTCGCCCAGCCGACCGCCTCCCGCTGCCACCGCACGCTTCGGCCGTCCCCCAACTCGCGGGCGGAGCGGGCGAGTTCCACGGCCGCCCACTCCATGTCGTCCCGCCACGAGTCCTCCCGGTAGTAGCTCGCCGGGGCGGTGGTGAACAGGCGCCCGTGCGGGTCGGTGTCGGCGCGCGCGTACACCTCCGCCGCCTTGTCGAGCCACCGCCGCGCCGCCTCCGGGTCTTCTTCGGCCCGTACCTGCGCGGCCAGCGCGAAGGCGGCGGCCACCCGGCCCGCCAGGTTGGGACTGATGGGGTCGCCAGGGGTGTTGGCGCGGAACACGGGGCGGTGCTTCACCAAGTAGTCGGGGTCGCCTGGCCGTACGGAAAGAGCGTCGTCCTCCTCCGGCAGGCGCCACATGTCGTGGTCGCCGCGCAGCCGCGCGTTGCCGCTGCCGAGGCCCACCTGGGCGTACAGGACGCCGTCCGGGCCGTCCCACATCCTGTCCAGCCAGTCCAGCCCGTGGTCCGCCTCCGCCGGAAGCCCGGGCACCGGAGGTGTGTCGCGCACGGCGGTCAGCAGCTGCCCGACGACGTACGACGTGGTGTGCGTGAACTTGAGGAAGTCACCGGCGTCGAACCAGCCCCCGGACACGTCGACGGGCCCCGCCACCTCGGTCAGCGCGGTGGCGGCCGTCCGCTCGCCGCCGGCCGTGTAGCGCGGGGGCGCGTAGACGACGGCCCGCTCGTCGGTCAGGTGGGAGGCGACGCGGCCGGTCTGCTCCGGCAGTACGTCGCCGCCGTCCCGCTGGGTGCGGAAGAAGCGCACGCTGTCCGCGCGCAGCGCGTCCGTCAACTGCCCCGCCGAGGCGACCCGGAAGCGCGGTGACCGGCCCTCCGCCGAGCCCGTCAGCCGCAGCCGGTAGGTGCCGGTCCGGCGGAGCGCCGACAGATCGACGGTGCGGACGGTGTCGTAGGCGGCGTTCCAGGAACCGGTCGAGGGGCCCAGCCTGCCGCGCAGGACGGTGCGCCCGCGCTCGTCGACCACCGTGAAGCCGGCGTCGGCCAGGTCGTCGCCGTTTCCCATGACGTAGGCGTACTTCTTCTCACCGGTCACATATCCGGCCTGGTTGACACGTATCTCCGCGGGCTCGGCGGCGTCGTCCGCCGAGCAGGAGACGAGGCCGCCCGCCGTCACGAACGAGGCGACCGTGACCGTGACTGCCGGAACGAACCGGGACAAGGGTTTCATGGCACACAGTGTGTCCTACGGGGCATGGGGGGTCGGCATCCGACAGTCGTCCGACCGAGAAGCCGAAGGTGTCCTGGCGCCGATGACGCAGTCATTCGACGGATGTGTGCGCAATGTCCGTTCCCGGAGACTGATCAGGCGCTCATCAAACGCGGCGAGCCGTGATCCAGGCGGCGCCCCTGCCCCGCCGGATGCGCTCACGACCGATGAAAGGCAACCGCATGCCCACCTTCGCCGACCACGTCATCGCCTCGCTCGAGGCCTCCGGAGTGAGCCGTCTGTACGGCCTGCCCGGTGACTCGCTCAACGGTCTGACGGACGGGATACGCCGGGACGGCGTCGACTGGGTGCATGTGCGGCACGAGGAGAGCGCCGTGTTCGCGGCGGCGGCCGAGGCCGGGCTGACCGGCGAGCTCAATGTGTGCGTCGGCAGCTGCGGTCCGGGCAACCTGCACCTGATCAACGGGCTCTTCGACGCCCAGTGCAGCCGTGTGCCGGTCCTCGCCATCGCCGCCCAGATCCCCGGCAGTGAGATCGGCTCCGGCTACTTCCAGGAGACCCGCCCGCAGGAGCTGTTCGCCGAGTGCAGCGTCTACGCGGAGGTGGTCACCAGCCCCGAGTCCGGGCCGCGCATCCTGGAGATGGCGATGCGGGCGGCCGTCGAACGCAGGGGAGTGGCGGTCGTGGTCGTACCCGGCGAGATCTTCCTCGCCAAGACCGGCCGGGACCTGCCCCCCACGGTCGTACGACCGACTCGGACCGTCGTCCGCCCGGATGACGAGCCCCTGAACGAGGCCGCCGAGCTGCTGAACGACGCACAGCGGGTGACGATCCTCGCAGGTGCGGGCGCGGCCGGTGCCCACGACGACCTGGTCCGGCTCGCCGAGATCCTCAAGGCCCCGGTCGTGCACGCCCTGCGCGGCAAGGAGTACGTGGAGTACGACAACCCGTACGACGTCGGGCTCACCGGACTGCTCGGCTTCGCCTCCGGCTACAAGGCGATCGAGGAGGCCGACACCCTGCTCATGCTGGGCACCGACTTCCCCTACCGGCAGTTCTATCCGCGCGACGCGAAGGTGATCCAGCTCGACATCCGCGGCGAGCAGATCGGCCGCCGCACCCATGTCGACCTGCCCCTGGTCGGCAGTGTGCGCGACACCCTGCCCGCGCTGCTGCCGCTGCTGACCATCAAGACCCACCGCGACCATTTCGACCAGGCCCTCGCCCACTACGCCCGCACCCGTAAGTCGCTGGACGCGCTCGCCGTCAACGACCACGAACGCACCCCGATCCACCCGCAGTTCGTGGCGCGCACCATCGACCGCCTCGCGGACCGGGACGCCGTCTTCACCGTCGACGTCGGCTCCCCGGTGGTGTGGGCGGCCCGCTATCTGACCTTCAACGGGCACCGGCGGTTGCTCGGTTCGTTCAACCACGGCACGACAGCGCGAGCCCCCTGACGCAGCACCGCCACCGCCCGCTGCGGATCTCTCTGTGCCGTCAGGTTCCTGGCGAGGGACACACAGACGCGGAACTCGTCCAGGTCCGGGCGGACGGCCGACAGGGCGCAACCGCGGCGAGGGGAGGCCGGTCCCCGGCACCGGCCCTCGACATGTGTGCACACGTATTCAGGTTGGCCGACTTACGCCCTTGTGTGTCTACTGAGACACATGGTTGTTTTGTGTTGGAAGAACTTTCTACCTGCCTGGTCGGCTTGATGCCTACCGATCGAAAGGACCTGTGATGATCGATCGCCGCTCTCTTCTCCGTACCAGCGGGGCCGCGGCGGCCGGCGCGCTCGGCGTAGCCGCTCTGTCGTCGACCGCCGCAGCTGCGGACTCCGATCCGACTGCAGGCGTCACACGCACCCTGCTTCAGGAACACCCCTCGCCCGCCGAGGGCTGGGAGGCCGTGCAGACGCTCGTGCAGATTCCCCGGCACAAGGAGTCGGGCCGTCACAGCCATCCCGGTGTCGAGGTCGGATACATCGTCCGCGGCGACGTCCTGATGGAGTTCGACGACCGGCCGCCGCTCCGGCTGCGCACAGGTGACCCGTTCTTCATCCCGAACGGTGTCATCCACAACGCTCGCAACGTCGGCACGGTGACCACGATGATGCTCTCCACGTACGTGGTCGACGAGACGAAGCCCCTGGTGACCAACTACTAGGACTCCTCCTTTCCTCCAGCGACGAGCCGGGCCCGACCCACGCGCTGCCTCAGTCCAGGACCTTCAGGGCCGTGGACACGGCCGACTCCAGGAACGACCGGTCCGCGCGTGCGTTGCCCATGACATGCAGGCCCTGAATGAACGTGGTCAGGAAGCGGGCCAGTTCCACCGGGCTCTGTGCGGTGCCCAGGTCGCCCCGCACCCGAGCGCGTTCCAACGCCCCGGTCAGCACGGACTCCACGGCGGCCATGGTCGACCTCACCTGTTCGACCGTGCTGCCGTGGGCGGCGCGCTCTGTCGTCGCGTTGACCAGCAGACAGCCGCGTTCAGGGTCCGACACGTCGGCCAGGGCCAGCGCGAGCAGCACACTGCGCAGCGTCGTGCGAATGTCGGGGGCGAAATCCATCTGCCCCTCGAGATCCGCGACCAGCCCGTCGCAGTAGCGTTTCAGGGCCTGTGCATACAGGCCCTCCTTGGAACCGAACGCCGCGTACAGGCTGCCACTGCCGATTCCTAGCCGGGCTGTCAGATGCGGCAGTGGCGTGGCGCTGTACCCCTGCTTCCAGAACAGCTCCATGGCCCTTTTCAGTGCCAGGTCGGTGTCGAACGCACGAGGACGTGCCATACGTGGGCCCCTTTCTCGGAGTCTTCAGCGCGTGCAGGTCAGGGCACGGCTCCCACCTTGGCGGGACATCCGTCCGGAGGCATGAGTCGACTGACTGCCGACTGCAGTGGTCGGAGAGAGAAACATCTCCTGGCCGAAGGGCGCGAAGCATGTGCGCACCTTGGCCGTATGGTGTCTGTTGGTCGGGGCAGGTCAGTGGTGCCAAATGCTTATGCTCAGGGGCATGCCTGACGGATGTTCTCCGGCTAGCCTCGACGGCATCGACGGCAACGGTCCGAGGACAAACATGCAGCTGCATTTGAACTACCCCCTGGAGCCCGACAGCGCGCCTCTCCACGCAGCTGCCATCGTCGAGGCCGCGGCCGACATCAGTGACGCCGAGCTGGACTACAGCCCCGGGAGCATCGACCTGGTGGAGGACATAGTCGACGGCTTCCGGACCGACGGTGCCACTGGCCAGGAGATGGCCGACTCCCTCGTCGCCTTCGGCTGTTACGTCGGCGAAATACTGACGCGTCACGCAGGCGCGGTCTGGCGCCTCACGCCGGACCCTCAGCACACCGTCCCCCTGGTCATGGAACTCCCCGACACACGCGAGTGCCACCCGATCGACTGGGTTTTCCGCCGCCTCAAGCTCGGCCGGCCGTACGAGATCGCACGCTCCATCGCCATCGTGGGCTGGTTCCATGCCGTGCTCGGCGACCACCAGGAAGCGATCGCCTGGTGTGAGGAGGCGCTCCCCCTGCTGAGAAAGACCGGGAACCGTCACGACGAGGCAGGCGTACAGGGCAACATCGGCTACATCAGACAGCGCCTGGGCGATGTCGAGTCCGCGATCGCGGACTACCAGAAGTCACTACGGCTCTACGAGGAGCTTCTCGACGAGTACAAGCAGGCGGAGTTGCTCAATGACCTCGCATCCGCCCAGCTGGAACTGGGAGAAGTCGAACTGGCGCGGGCGAACTGGAACCGGGCCGCCGAACTCTTCAGCGCCCTGCGCGTCGCCCGCGCCGCGGAGATGCGCGCCAAGGCGGAGTCTCTGCCACAGCCGAAAGCCCGCCTCGCCGATTGACTGACCGGCGCCGGTCGACCTTCACATGCGATGAAGCGAGGACGCGAGTGGCATTTCCGGCATGGCATCACATGTGAAGCACACCACGCCGTGCAAGGCCCCCCCGCAACCCTCCTCCGTGCCGTCCCGACCGGTGTCCCACCGCTCCTAGAATGAATTGCACTGGTGCGGTGAAGGGAAACAGCGATATGGCACACGTTCTGACACCCAAGGGACGGGCCACGCGCGCTCGAATCGTGGTCGGGGCTGCCGAAGTCCTACGGGAGACAGGCCTCACAGCAACACTGGACGACATCCGGGAACGGACCCACGCGAGCAAGAGCCAGCTGTTCCACTACTTTCCCGGGGGCAGGGAGGAGCTCCTGCTCGCGGTCGCCCACTATGAGGCGGACCGGGTCCTGGACGATCAGCAGCCGTACCTGGGCCAACTGGATACCTGGGAGGCCTGGTACCAGTGGCGGGACACGGTCGTCGAACGGTATGCGGAGCAGGGCGATACGTGTTCCCTCGGAGCACTGCTCAAACAGGTCGGCTTCGCCTCACAAGGCACCCAGGCGGTTGTCAGTGAATTGATGCGGACGTGGCAGAACCACATTGCCGACGGAATGCGGGCGCTCCAGAACAGTGGCCGACTGCCGGACGCGTTCGATGTGGACACAGCCGCCGCCGCGTTGCTGGCCGGATTGCAGGGGGGAGTGGCGCTCCTGCTCTCCACCGGGCAGATCACGCACTTGGAAGCGGCCTTGGACTGGGCAATTGCCCAGCTACGGGCCGCTGATCAGACAGCGGTATGAGTGGACCGCACGCCCCGGGCCTTGCTCTTGCGGGCTGCCAGGGCCTCGCTGAGGAGTCCGCCGAACAGCATGGGTCCTCCTCCGCAGCCGGCCCGCCGCGGACCGCGCTCCGCGAGCGCACTGAGTGCGCCATGGAGATCCACCACGTCATCCCGACTCGGATGCCTGGGCGGTCATGGGTTGGAGGCACCTGTACTCGGACACGCTCGGGTGGCAGGTGAGGCCAAGCCACGTGCCGTCGGCCGAATACCATCCGAGGAATTCGACCCCGGCCTCGATCCGGCGTCGGCACCGCGCCGCTCTTCTCGGTGTGCCTCGCGGTCGCCCCTATCGAAGGCCAGTGACGAGAAGTCAGGATCACACCTTTCGAAGGGGCGATCATGGCTGTACTCAAGGGTCCTGTTCTGCTGGTTCACGGGTTCTTTCACGGCGCCTGGTGCTGGAGCGAGGTGTCGCTCGATCTCGCCGCGCGGGGTGTGGCGTCGGTGGCCGTCGACATGCCGGGCCACGGTCTGAAGGCCAGACGGCTGGCCGCGAGCACCAGACGTCCTCATGTCCCGTCGGACTTCTCGTCCGAGAAGTCCCCGATCGCGGACGTCGACCTCGACACGGCGGCCACGGTGCTCGCCGAGCAGGCCCGGCGGGCGGGCCGTGGCGAACCAGCCACCGCGGTCGCTCACAGCATGGGCGGCGCTGCGCTGACCCTGGCTGCCGAACGCCACCCCGAGCTCTTCGGGCATCTGGTCTACGTGACCGCATACATGCCCGCCTCCGGCACCCCTTGCATCACCCATCCATCACTGCCGGAGGCTGAAGGCCAGGAGTCGCTGGGTCTGCTCGCTGCCGATCCCGCCGCAGTCGGCGCACTGCGTGTCGACACCACGGCCGACGACCTCCGGCCTGCTATCCGCAGCGCGTTCTACGGCGGTGTCGACCAGGACGTCGCGGACGCGGCGATCGCTCTCCTCGGCTGCGAGTCACCGACCGCCATGGCCACACAGCCCGTCACACTCACCGCACAGCGCTTGGGATCGGTCCCGCGTACCTACGTGCTGTACACCCAGGACAACACCATCCCTGTGGCCCTCCAGCGCCTGTTCATCACCCAGGCCGACAGCGTCTTCCCGCACAACAGGACCCACGTGGTCACGCTGGAGTCCGCACACTCACCGTTCCTGTCGATGCCCGACCGGTTGGCCGACGTCATCGCCGGGCTCGTCTGAACCAATCCGGATACGGTCGCCGAAAGCACTGTTCCTGTTGATGCCGCGCCCGCCGCGTTCGCTGGAGGCTTCGGTTCAGCCGTCGCACATCCCGCATGGATGACGGCTCGGGGCCCACTACTCACATGTATCTCGGCTGGGTGATTGCGGAGTGGCCCAGGTATTGCCCGCCGGTCGTGGCGCAGTTGGTCATCCGTCCAAACCCGCCATCGAACTGTCTGGACACCTTTCCGAGGAACAGCGTTCACTTTCTTCGCCGCGACGACGTTGCCACCTCCACCTCCGTTGCTCTGTTGTCGTCGCACTCCTTGGCCCCCACGCGTAGCACCACTCGAAGGTGCTTGATACACCTTCCGGCTCACTCCTCAGGAGGAACGTGTGAGTTCCACGCTTCGAAGAAAGACACTCGCATCGGGTGCGGCGGCTCTCGCTGTCTCCCTCGCCACCGTCTGTTCCGGCACACCGGCGCAGGCCACAGGCAGCCCGGGGACCCCCACCCCCTTGTCCGGGCACCTCCCGGCCGGCCGTTACATCGTCACCCTGAGGGACGCGCCCGTCGCGCTCTACGAAGGTGGCGTGGCCGGCCTGGCCGCCACCGCGCCGGAGCCGGGCGGAAAAGCCGAACCCAACAGCGGCGACACGCACCGCTACCGGGACTACCTCAAGGACCGGCAGAACAAGGTCGCCGCCTCGGCCGGGGCCGGGATACGCAACCGCTACACGACGGTGACCAACGGTTTCACGGCGAACCTGACGGCTGTTCAGGCCGCGAGACTGAGCCGGCAGCCGGGTGTGCTCAAGGTCAGCCCGGACGGGTGGAACAAGGTGACGGACGACTCCAGGTCGACCGACTTCCTGGGCCTGTCAGGACGGCACGGCCTGTGGTCGAAGCTCGGAGGCACCGCGAAGTCCGGAAAAGGTGTGGTGGTCGGCGTCATCGACACCGGCATCTGGCCCGAGAGCGCGTCGTTCGCCGGGCCCGCCCTGGGCACCGAGCCCCCCACGTCCAAGGATCCCTACCGCCCGTTCCTCAAGGGCGACGAGATCAAGATGAAGAAGGCCGACGGAGGCACCTTCAGCGGCCATTGCCAGACCGGTGAGGAGTTCACCGAAGCCGCCTGCAACACCAAGCTCGTCGGCGCGCGGTACTTCGGCGACGGCTGGCTGGCCGCGACGCCTCCGGAAAAGCGCAACGACTACGTGTCGCCGCGGGACGGCGGGGGCCACGGCACTCACACCGCGTCCACCGCGGCGGGCGACGCGAACGTCCCTGTGACCGTGGACGGGCATGACTTCGGGAAGATCTCCGGAGTGGCGCCGGGCGCCGTCGTATCGGCGTACAAGGCGCTGTGGACGGGCAAGGACGAACAGGACTCCGGCGGCTACGACTCCGACATCGTCGCGGCGATCGACCAGGCGGTGGCCGACGGCGTGGACGTCATCAACTTCTCGGCGGGCGGCCTGGTGGAGTCGCAGCTCGACGCGCCCATCCAGCAGGCCTTCCGGGCCGCGGCCCAGGCGGGGGTCTTCGTCTCCACGGCCGCGGGCAACCAGGGGCCCGACGCTCGGACCCTGGACAACACGGCGCCCTGGACCACCACGGTCGCGGCGAGCACGTTGGCGCTCCCCGAGGCCACCGTGAAGCTGGGCGACGGCCGGACGTTCGTCGGTGGCAGCACCACCGTGAGCGCGGTGCTCGGGCCGAAGCCGCTGGTCCGGGCCGGTGACGTGAAGACCCCCGAGGCCGGGGACGAGGCGGCACGGCTGTGCCGGGACGGCTCTCTCGACCCGGCGAAGACGGCCGGGAAAGTGGTGGTGTGCGACCGCGGCGTCACCGCCCGGGTCAGCAAGTCCGCCGAGGTGGCACGGGCGGGCGGCGTCGGCATGGTCCTGGTCAACACCACCGCCCTGGACACCGACGCGGACATCCACACCGTGCCCACCGTACATCTGAACGTCCCGGGAGCCACGACGGTCCGCGACTACGCGGCCACGCCGGGCGCCACCGTGACGCTCCAGCCAGGCGGTTCCTCTGGGGCGCCGTACCCGCAGATCGCGCCTTCTCCTCCCGCGGCCCCTCGACCGTGAACCAGGGCGCGCTGATCAAGCCGGACATCGCCGCCCCCGGCGTAGGCGTACTCGCCGCCGTCGCGCCGCCCAGCAACCTCGGTCACGACTTCGACTTCCTGTCGGGCACGTCGATGGCCGCCCCCCAGATATCCGGTCTCGCGGCCCTCTACTTCGGCGTCCACCCCACGTGGTCCCCGATGGCGGTGAAGTCCGCCATGATGACGACCGCCGTGGACACCAAGACCGCGTCCGGCGGTGCGAACACCGACCCGTACGAGCAGGGATCCGGTGAGGTCGATCCGGCCGCCATGCTCAACCCCGGCCTGGTGTACGACGCGTCGAACACCGACTGGCTCGGATACGAGGAAGGCCTCGGCATCGACACCGGGACCGGTACCGACCCCATGGATCCCAGCAACCTCAACTACCCGTCCATCTCCGTGGGCAAGTTGCTCGGCTCACGCACCATCACCCGTACGCTGACCGCGGTTCGCCCGGGCGTGTACCGGGCCTCGGTGAAGCTGCCCGGCTTCCGTGCCGAGGTCACGCCCGCCACGCTGCGCTTCACCCGCGCCGGCCAGACCGCGAAGGTGAGCATCAAGCTGACGCGCACCACCGCGGTCTCCGGCACTCCGGTCACGGGGTTCCTGACCTGGACCGGGAGCGGACAGGTCACGGTCCGCAGCCCGATCGCGGTGACCCCGTACGCGCTGCTGGCTCCCGATCGGGTCGTCGGCGCCGGGAGCGAGGGCGGCGTCTCTTACTCCCTGACCCCGGGAACCGAGAAGGTGACACTCACCGGCTACGCCCCGGTCGCGGGCCGGCCGGTGCAGGGGGAGGTCTCCGCCGCGGCGGACGGTGAGCAGGACTTCGCGTTCACGGTGCCCGAGGGCGGCAAGGCGGGCGAGTTCTTCGTCAGGACGGACAACCCCGACGCGAAGGTGGCCCTGCTGATCTGGACGGCACCGACGGACGGGCGGCCCGGGCAGATGATGGGCGACCTGAGCGCGTACGCGCACCAGGGGCGCGTCAGCCTGTCGTCCCTGCCCCCTGGCAAGTACCTCGCGTCCGTCTTCGCCTTCGACTACCTGGAGGGCACTTCCTCCACGAAGTTCACCCTCCAGTCGAACCTCGTGGGGATGGACACCCCCACGACCGGTACCTTCACCGTGTCCCCGACGCGCCCCGCCACCGAACCGGGCGTGCCGTTCACCGCCACCGGCAAGTGGTCCGGTGTGAACACGACCGCTCCGGCCACCGCGTACATCGGATACCCGGACGGCACGGGCACACTGGTCAGCATCGGCGGCTGACCGGACGGCTCCGGTGGGCCGCTCAACGGCCCGCCGGAGCTCAGGTCGTGGACCCCTTCTGGTCGACACCGCCGGAGCAGGGCCACAGTTGGAGCCGGGTGCCGTTCGCCGTTCCGTTGTCGCGTACATCCGCGCCGCACTTGTCCGCGAGACCGCTGACCAGATCGTGGCTGGAGTTCAGCACGAACCGCTGTGCGGAACCGCCATTGCAGTCCGCCGGTTCGAGGTCCAACCGCGGCTGCGCACTGCTCCCGAGCAGTCGGCACACGTCCTGGGTCATGAGCGGCTCGTCGGCCGAGCGGACGACGTCGAAAACCTTCCGGTACTCCTCGGGCAGAGCCTTCTCGTCCATCTCCATCTCCCCGTGCGGCACCAGCAGCACCGCCCGGCCCGCGGGCCTGCCCGGCAGTCGCCTCCGCGTGCAGCCTGGCCAGCACCCGCTCCGCGACCACGAGTTCCTCCTGCTGGGCCGGGACCGCCTCCAGCTCCTTGGCCATGCCTTGGGCCGGGCGGGTTCAGCCCTTGGGCAGGGCGTAGGTCCGCGCCGCGGGCACCTCGTGGGCCGGTTCGACATTCGCGAGGCCGCCGGGGGCCTTCTTTGCCGGCTTGTGGATGAAGGTCTGGTACGTCGGCGGCTTGGTGCGGTCCGAGAAGTCCAGCGGCACGCCGAGCACGGTGAGCCGGGACTGCTTGCGGTGGGCAGCGGCGATGCCCTCGCGCGTCAGGTCCTTCGCCTTGCAGGCTGCCTTGAGGTCCTCGCCGAGGACGCTGATCGCGTTCCAGCCGCTGACGACACCTGAGTCGAGCAGGTCCTTCGGGTACTTCGCCTTGTAGTCCTTGGCGAGCTTCTGCATGGCGGGGTTGTCAGTGAACGCCGGGGCGGGGCTCACCACCTGGAGCATCTTCTCCAGGGCGGGTCCGACCGGGGTCGCCATCAGCTGCGGGGCGAAGCCCGGCGAGCTGGTGAGGACCGGGACGGTGAAGCCCACGGCGGCGGCGGTGCCGACCAGGGCGGCCGTCTGACGCGGACCGGCGCTGATCAGGATCGCCTTGACGCCGGCCTGCTTGAGCGCGGTGACCTGGGCGGTCAGGTCCTGGTCGGTGGGCTTGATCTTCTGCCCGACGACGGTCAGCTTCGCCTTCTTCGCCGCGTAGGTGGCACCGGCGAGCGCGTTCTCGCCGTACTCGCCCTCGAAGTAGACGTGGCCGATCTTGTCGCCCGCCTTCAGCTTGGCCGTACGGACGACGTGGTCGACGCCGTTGATCATGTCGACGTCGTAGGTGGAGCCGACCACCTGGACGTACTCGCCGCCCAGCAGGGTGGAGGCCCAGGCCATCGGGAACGTGAGCAGGTGCTTGGACTCGAGCTCCTGCGACAGCGAGGACACCACCGGGGAGCCGACCATCTGGGACACGGCGGCCACGTTCGGCTCGGTCTCGGTGAACGCGGACACGGCCTTCTGGACGTCGTAGCCGTGGTCCTTGACAGTGATTCTGACGGTCCGGCCGCAGATGCCTCCGGAGGCGTTGAGCTGGTCGGCGTACAGCTGCTGGGCGTTGACGATGCTCTTGCCGAGCGAGGCGTACGGGCCGGTGAGGTCGGTGAGCGCGCCCAGGGTGATGGTCTTCTCCGTCACTCCGGGGCCGGTCTTGACGCCGTCGCTGCCGGCGCTGCTCGCGTCGGTACCGCTCTTGGTGCTGCAGGCCGTGGCGCTCAGGGCGAGTGCGGTGATGACGGCCGCGGCCGGGGCAAGTCGGGTGCTTCTCATGGGGTGTGCTCCTTCGGGGTGGTGCGGGTGCGGAGAGGGAAACGCCGGGTGCGGGGGGAGTCGTCGCCCTTGCGGCGCGGCCGTCTGTGGGCCAGTCCGGCCAGGCCGCCGGGGGCGAAGATCAGAACGAGGACGATCGCGGTGCCGTAGAGATAGCGGGCCGCGTCGCCCGGGGACACGCCGGATCCCGTGGTGCCGGGAGCGGTGAGCAGGGGCAGGCCGTCGGCGTACTTGGTGAGCAGGTGGGGGATCAGGGCGACGAAGACGGCGCCGCAGGCCGCGCCGCCCACCGAGCCGAGGCCGCCGATGACGATCATCGCGAGGTAGTCGATGGACAGCAGCAGGCCGAAGTGGTCGGGGACGACGCGCTTGAACACCAGGGCCAGCAGGGCGCCCGCGGCACCCGCGTACATCGAGGAGACGATGAACGCGGAGGCGCGGTAGCGGGTGAGATGGACTCCCATCACGGCGGCGGCGACCTCGCTGTCGCGTACGGCGCCGAGGGCGCGGCCGGGGCGTCCGCGCAGGATGTTGCGGGCGGCGAGCCAGGCCACGGCCATCAGGGCCAGGCCGACGTACCACAGGCGCTCCAGCCCCCCGAAGGGGACGCCGAGGACGGCGAGCCCGTCAGGGGAAGTGTCGGTGAAGGAGAAGCCGAATATGTCCAGCGGCGGTACGGAACGGCCGTTGAAGCCGCCGGTGACCTGCGGGGCGTTGAGCATCATGTGATGGCCGAGGAAGACCAGGGCGAGGGTGGCGATGCCCAGGTACATGCCGCGCAGCCGGCCGGAGATGGGGCTGAACAGGCCGCCCGCCGCGCCGGCGAGCACGATCGCCAGCACGAAGGCGAGGACCGGCGGGAGCCCGAGGCCGTACAGGCTGCTGGAACCGGTGCCGGACGGCTCGGCCGCCAGCCACACATAGCCGTACGCGCCGACGGCGAGGAAGAAGGCGTGGCCGAGGGAGAGCTGGCCCGTCGTCCCGGAGAGCAGGTTCAGCCCGATGGCGCCGATGACGGCGGCCATGGCGAACAGGCCCGTCTGAAGCCAGAACGAGGTGACGTAGAAGGGGAGGGCGAGCAGGACCAGTACGCCGGCGGCCGGAGCGGCCGCGCGCCGCCCGCGGGGACCGAGCCTGCCGGACCAGCCGGCCTGGACGGACGGGGAATCGGCGGCCGCGGGGGCGGGAACCGCCATGGTGTCGACGGTGCCAGTGGTGTCATGGGAGCCAGTGGTGTCGCGGGTGTCAGACACGGGTCAGCTCCTTCGATCCGAAGAGACCGGTGGGCCGGACCAGGAGCACGAGCACCATCACGAGGTAGGGGGCCACATCGGAGAATCCGGCGCCGAGAACGCTCAGTTCGTTCTGGTAGCCGGCGGCCATCGCCGCGGTCAGGCCGATCACCAGACTTCCGACGAGCGCGCCGGCGGCCGAGTCCATGCCGCCGAGGATCGCCGCGGGGAAGGCGCTCAAGGCGATCTGACTGGTCGTACGGTCGAGTCCCGGCGCGGGGAACGCGGCGAGGAACACGGCGGCGAGCGCGGCCAGCGCCCCGGCGACGCACCAGGCGATGAGCCGTACGCGGTCCAGCCGGATGCCCATCAGGGCCGCGGCTTCCGGGTCGGCGGCGGCGGACCGCATGGACAGGCCCCAGCGGGACCAGCGGAAGGCGGCGAAGAACGCGCCGATGACGATGACCGCGACGACGATGCTCGCGATCCGGGCGTCGGCGACGGTGATGCTGCCGAGCCGGGTCACATCGGCGCCCCAGGGGTCGCCCATGGTGAGGTAGTCGGCGCCGACCTGCCGGTTGAGTTCGGTGCTGAGCAGGACGTCCACGCCGATGGTGAGGATGGTCAGTGTGTGGATCTCCGCGCCGCGCAGGCCGCGGGTGGCCAGCAGCTGGACGAGTCCGGCGAGGGCCGCGGCGAGCGCGGCGCCGACGAGGACGGCGGGGATGAAGCCGATGGCGTCGTGGAGGCGGGCCGTGACACAGCCGCCGAAGAGCAGCAGGGAGCCGTGCGCGAAGTTCATCACGCCGGACGCTTTGAAGATCACGACGAAGCCCAGAGCTATCAGGGCGTAGACGGAGCCGAGCGCCAGTCCGTTGAGGACGGTTTCGGTGAGTTTGATCATGATGCTTCCTCCGAGTCGCGCTCGGTGTCCGGGGCGGTGGCCTCGGCGGTGTCCGTGCCGGTGTCCGTGTCCGTGGCAGATTCCGGTTCCGGCTCGGTGTCCTGGACCGGGGTGCCGAGATACGCGCTGATGACCGCTGGGTCGTTCTGGATGCGCTCGGGCGGCCCGTCCGCGATGAGGCGGCCGAAGTCGAGCACGGTCACCGAGTCGGCGATCCGCATGATCAGCCCCATGTCGTGCTCGACGATGAGGATCGAGATGTTCAGGGCGTCACGCACCCGGGCGATCGTCTCGGCCATGGCCGAGCGCTCGGTGGGGTGCATGCCGGCGACGGGCTCGTCGAGCAGCAGCAGCCTGGGCTCCATGCAGAGCGCACGCGCCATCTCCACCCGCTTGCGGTCGCCGTAGGCGAGCCCGCCGACCGGCTTGTCGAACGCCGGGCCGAGGCCCAGGAAGTCGGCGATCTCGGCCGCGCGCTCCCGGTGGCGGCGCTGCTCGCGCACCGTATGGGGCAGCCGCAGCGCGCTCGCCGTGAAGCCTGCCCGGGTCAGCCGGTGGCGGCCGAGCATGAGGTTGTCGGCGACGGTCCCGTGGGTCAGCACGATGTTCTGGAAGGTGCGGGCCACGCCGAGCTGGGCGATGCGGTGCGGTGCGAAGCGGGTGAGGTCCTTGTCCGCGTACCGGACGGCTCCGGCGGTGGCGCGGTAGACGCCCGAGATGACGTTGAAACAGGTCGACTTGCCCGCGCCGTTGGGGCCGATGAGCGCGTGGATCGTGCCGGGCGCGACCGTGAAGGACAGGTCGTCGAGGGCGACCAGGCCGGAGAAACGCACGGTCAGGTTCTCGACCGTGAGGGCCGGGACCGGGTCGGGTCCTCTGTCCGGTGGGGTCGTGGCGGCCTCGGGGGTCGTGGCCGTCGTGCCGATGCTCATCCGTTCCACCTGCCAAGCTCGGTCAGTCCCGGTCCCGTCACGGAAGGAGCGCTCGCGGCCGTCGCGTACGCGGCGTCGCCGTCCGCGTCGGGCGTGCCGCAGCCGGTCTCGTACGTCTCGCCCAGGTACAGCCGTCGCACCTCGTCCGCCGCGGCGAGGTCGGCCGATGCCCCCTCCAGCCGCACCTGGCCGACGTCCAGCACCGACGCGCGGTCGGACAGCTCCAGGGCCATAGCGGCGTTCTGCTCGACGAGGAGGATCGAGGTCCCCTGGGCGTTGATCTGACGGATGATCTCCGCGATGCGCTGGACCATCAGCGGCGCGAGCCCCAGCGAGGGCTCGTCGAGGAGCAGCAGCCGCGGCGCCGCCATCAGCGCGCGGCCCATCGCGAGCATCTGCTGCTCGCCGCCGGACATCAGCCCGGCGGCCTGCCGCCGCCGCTCGGCCAGCACCGGGAACTGCGCGAAGACGCGCTCGCGGGCCGTCCGCAGCTCGGCGCGGGAGCGGCATGCCGACCCCAGGAACCCGGCCCGGAGGTTGTCCTCCACCGAAAGGGCGCCGAAGATCCGCCGGCCCTCGGGCACCTGCACCACCCCGGCGGCCACGGACCGCGCGGCGTCGCCGCTCAGCCGTACACCGTCGAAGTGCACCGTGCCGCGCTCGACCGTGCCGCGGTGCAGTGCGAGGGTCCCCGAGACCGCACGGAGCAGCGTGGACTTTCCCGCTCCGTTGGAGCCGAGTACGGCCACGATCCGGCCCTGCGGTACGGTCAGCGACACCCCGTGGAGCGCCTGCACGGACCGTCCGTAGCTGACGTGCAGATCGCTGACCCGAAGGGTCCCCGCCTCGGTTTCTGGTGGGCTCATCAGGGCGTTCTCCTTGCTCATCGTCGAGCGGGCGCGTGCCGGGCGCCGGACTGGAGCGCTACGAGAACACGGTGGTAGCGGGGCGTCCATGGACTGGGAGCGAGTCGCTGTCAGCTCCCAGCCGGGGCGTGATCCGCTTGTGAGGGGGCACAATCCGTACCTCCTGCTGTGCGTGGATCATCACGATTTGACGGACGTTTCGTTTCAGGGAGTGACCGACTGCTTAGCATGTGGATTCCTTGAAGCGCGCTCCATGGGCACACGCCGATCGCCGGCCGGTGGAGCCACTCACCTGCGACCCGCGCAGCGCAAGACATGGCGACCCGCCGTGCTGTTCTCGCACGCCCCGTCCGTCTGGAGGGTCCATGCACACCAGTTCCGTCCGTGGCGCGGTCCGCCCCCGCGTCACCACCGCCAGCACTGCCACCACCACCGCCGGTCCGCGGCCTGATGCCGCCGCCGTCGGCCCACCCCCCGGCGCCACCGCCGTCGGCTCGCCACCGACCCTGCCCGAGCCCGCCGACGAGCCCTCGCCGCACCAGCTCTTCGACCACGCCTGCCGGCGCCTGCTCGGGCGCGGCCGGGCATTCAGCGACACCGTGGTGGACCAGATCCGCACCGAGGTGCCGTACTACGCCGACCCGGTGCTCGCACCGCCCGACCTGCCGCAGTCCGTGTACAAGGGCGTACGCATCACCCTGGAGGCCGCCCTCGACCCGGACCGGATCATGGACGTCGAGCGCTACACCCGTGAGCTCGGCATCCGCCGGGCCGAGGAGAGCCGCCCCCTCGACGAGGTGCTGCACGCCTTCCGGGTAGCCGGATCGGAGGTCTGGAGCGGGATCATCGGCGCCGTGGAGCGGGACGGCCTCGGCGACCAGCGGCACCTCGTGCGCGTGGCCGAGCTGGTGTGGAAGAGCAACGACCGCGACTGCGTCCTGCTGGCCGACGCCTACCGCCAGGTCGCCAAGGGTGTGGCCAGCCGCCATACCGAGCGCGTTCGCCTGATCCTTGCCGCCGTACTGGAGAGCCGCAACGACCCGGCGTTCATCCGGGACGCGGCGTCGATCCTCAACCTGCCGCCCGACGGACGCTTCGCGGTCGCGGAGATACGGGCCACGCCGCCCTTCGGCCGCACGCCCGACGCCGTCCCGGAGATCCGCGGCATGCGCGTCCTGCGCCACACCGGGGGGCGGCGCGATGTGCTCGTCGCGCATCTCGGCGACCGCCCGCTCGACGCGCTTGTCTCCGCCCTCGACGCCGGTCCCGGCATGCGCATCGGCGTCAGCCCGGTCGTCCAGGGTCTGGAGAACCTGCCCCGTGCGCGGGACATGGCCGGACTCGCCCTGCGCACCTGCCGGGGAGACGGCGAGGTCGCCCGGCTCGACGCCCGTCTACCCGACGGTCTGCTCATCTCACGGCCCGACCTGTCCGCCGAACTCGCCCTGCGGGTGCTCCGGCCGCTGTACGACCTGGAGCCCGCCGACCGCGAAACGCTGATCGACACGCTCGGGGTGTGGATCGAGAAGGGCGGCTCGGCGGTCCAGGCGGCCCGGCACATGCTGTGCCACCGCAACACGGTGTTGAACCGGCTGCGCCGCTTCGAGCAGATCACAGGGCTCGAACTGTCCCGCCCCCGCGACCTCGTACGGCTCACGCTCGCGTTCGACGCACTCCAACTGCTCGGGCCTGCGGCCGTCCTCGGCGGCGCGGACGCCTGGGATCGCGACGTGGACGGCTGAGGCCGCAGGTTGCGACGTATGTCCACCGCGAGCACGCGATGCGTGCCCCGGCTCGGGCCGCCGCGCATGCCCGTCACCTCTCCCGGCGGCCGTACCGCTGTGGCCGGTTTCCTTCCCGCGGGTGGCTGAATGGGCATCAGCACAGTCACCGCCCTCCGGCGTTGGGAGCGGACAACGGCGTGCCCGAAGCGCATGGACTGACTGGTCGGTACGTGCTCTGGTGAGCCCGCATCAGGGGCAATGCCGTCAGGGGCAATGCCCGCGCAAGGCATCGCCCGAGCCGGGCGATGCGCGCATCCCTGCCCGCCAGGAGAGCTCCATGGCCCATCAGCACGCCCATCCGCACACCCCCCAGCACCATCAAAGACCCCGGCCCCACCCGCCCGGCAGATCCTTCCTGCTCGTCAACGGACTGACCTTCGCGGTCCACCTCCTGCTCGCCTGCACCGCCGAGGACCTGCTGGCCACGCGAGTCGCCGGAGAGATCACCCTCGGCGTCGTCGCACTCCTCGCCCAGGGTTCGCTCCTGCTGTGGACGGCGGCGCGCTACGACCGCACCCCCTACGGCGAAGCCCCTTACGACGAGACCCCCTACGGCGAGGCCTCGTACGAGCCGCAGGGGGAGCGCTGATGCTTCCTCAGATGCTGCTTGCCGCAGGGGCACCCGGCACCCTCGACCTGGACACGGACACCCGCTCCTGGGTCCTCGTCGGCTTTCTGACGTTCATCGTCCCGATGCTGCTCATCTGTGTGCTCAACGGCCCCGAGCGCGACCGGGTCAACGACTTCTACACCGCGGGCCGCAGGCTGCGCCCCGTGCAGGGCGCCATCGTCCTCTCCGGCGTCTATCTCTCCGCCGCAACCGTGCTCGGTACGACGGGAGCCGTCGCGGTCTTCGGCTTCGACGGCCTGTTCATCGCCCTGTGCACCGTGCTGTCGCTCGGCGTCCTGCTCCTGCTGGCCGGCCCGCTGCGCGAGCGCGGCAGTTACACCCTCGGCGACACCTTCGCCCTGCGCGCCCCGGGGCCCGCTGTGCGGATTGCGGCCGCCGTCGTCACGTTGAGCGCCTGTATCCCGTATCTGATCGTCCAGCTCTCCGGCGCGGGCCGGACCACCGCCATGCTGCTCGGCCTTTCCGGGCCGGGCGCCGAACAGACCGTCATCGTCATGATCGGCACGCTCGTCGTCTGCGCCACGGCCTTCGGCGGGATGCGAGGCATGATCGCGCTCCAGATCATCAAGACAGTGTTCCTGCTCGCCATGGCGCTCGCCGTGGCCGCGGTGCTGCTCCACCGCTTCCACTGGAGCGCCGACTCCCTCATCGACACCGCCGCTCGGGGCAGCGGCCGACCCGAGGGCTATATGCGTCCCGGCCTGCGCTTCGCCGCCGGCGGCCCGGTCGAGAGCACGCTCGACTTCATCGGCCTGATGATCACCGTGGTGCTGGGCGTGGCGTGCCTGCCCCATGTCGCCACCCAGCTCAACACCGCGCCCGACCCGGCCGCCGCCCGACGTACGGTCCGCCACACCATCGGGATCGTCGGCGCCGTCTGCCTCGTCACCACCGTGATGGGCTTCGGTGCCGCGGCGGTGATCGGTGCCCCGAAGATTCTCGCCGCCGATCCCGGAGCCACCAGCAGCCTGCTGATGCTCACCGGCGATCTGGCGGGAGGATCGTCGGCGCAGACGGGCGAGGCATGGCTCGTCGTGCTGGTCGCCTGCGCGGTGTTCCTCACGACCCTTGCGGTTGTCGCGAGCGTGACCCTGGCGGCGGCGGGCGCGGTCGCCCACGATCTCGTCACCAACGTGGTGCGCCGCGGGCGTACCACCGAGGGCCGCGAGGTGGCCGCGGCCCGTATCGCGTCCGCCCTGGTCGGGGTGCTGAGCATCTGCTGCGCGGTGTGGGTCCAGGGCTGGAACATGGGCTTCCTGTCCACGCTCTCCCTGGCGGTGGCGGCCTCCTGCCTGCTCCCGGCGCTGGTGTACGCGTTGTTCTGGCGCGGCTTCACACGCCGGGGACTGCTGTGGACGCTGTACGGCGGCCTGGGCTCCGCGATCGGACTCCAGGTGTGCAGCCCCGTCTTCTCGGGCAACCCGATGGCGCTGGTGCCCGAGTGGCACATCGACTGGTTCCCGCTCCAGACAGTCGCCCTGGTGTCGCTGCCCGTCGCGTTCCTGCTCGGCTGGCTCGGCAGCGTGACGGGACAGCGGCATACGGCCCCGGTGGCAGAGGCGCCGGTCAAGCCTGACGCACTGACGCACTGACGCACGAAGGCGGCGGGCGGCGGAGCGCCCTCACACGCTCCACCGACCGCCGCTTCCACGGCAAGCCGAGTAAGGGAGTCAATTGCTACGTCTGTGCGCCGAAGAGGCCGTATCGGGCCGCGGATCACCCCCCCGAGCGTCTGGGTGCCGGAGGCGGGCATGCTCGAAGGCCTCGGCGTCTTCCTGTCCGACCGGGTGTTCGGCGAGTACCGACGAGACCTGCTCACCGAAACCCTGGACCGGATGGACGCCGACGCCCAGCGCGAACGCGAGCTACGCGCGGCATCCCTGCGCAGGGCCGTCGCCGAGGCGGAGACCAAGGACAAACGGCTCCTGCGCGGCCTGGAACTGGTCTACAACCCTGACCAGAGCTTCGTCCGGGACCTCAACGAGCGCCGAGTCGAGTGCCGGTCACCTCGGTCGACGTGACCGACATGCCGGACGCACTGTCGCGCCGCCTCTTCGAGACACTCCGGCTGGAGATCCGCTATGACCACAGGACGGAACCGGCCACCTGTCGCGTCACACTGACCAGTGGCAGCATTGATGCCATCGCCGATATGGCGGACCTCCTGCCCGGCCGACCGGGCGGGGCGATGCCGCGAACGAGCGAAGAGGAAGGAATGGCAGCGGAGAGGAAGACGTCGCCGGCAACCTTCTGCGTGGCGCCCCCGGCGGGATTCGAACCTGCTCACCGGCTGTGGAGCACTCCGGCGCGGTGGGCCGGTCAGCGCCAACTCGACCCGCCCCGGTGCTGAGCCGACCGAGCATGGTGGCCCCATCACCACCCGGATCGGATGGTTGATCGCGGTTGGCGCGTGGACGGCGGCGTGGCCGAGCCGGATCCGCCGCGTCTGCGGGGAGAGCACGGTCTGGAACAGCTCCGGCGCCAAGGAGAGACTGAAC
Organism: Streptomyces sp. NPDC127197; assembly: GCF_042672405.1. Taxonomy (NCBI): domain Bacteria; kingdom Bacillati; phylum Actinomycetota; class Actinomycetes; order Kitasatosporales; family Streptomycetaceae; genus Streptomyces; species Streptomyces sp. NPDC127197. The sequence goes on from NZ_JBHXVG010000027.1 coordinate 91,122, forward strand.
CCCGCCGCACCGAGGTGCTCGGCCTGCACCAGCAGCCGTAGCCGAGTTCGGTCGGGGAGCCAGGACCGCTCCAACGCCTTTGTGATGCGCTGGTATTCGTGAACGTCGCCCACATGGTCGCGGGTCCTGGATCTCGCTGAAGATGTCGAGTCTCACCCGTGCGGCAGCCCCTCTGGTGTTCCGGTTCGGCCGAAGAGCCGATGAGTGCGGGCGACATGTCCGTTCACCCCGCTCCTGCCCACGCCACTTGACGATCTGCTTGACCGGATCCCCGGTGTACGACCGGGGAGTTCGCGTGGCATACGGTCCCTGCATCCGCAGGAGTGCGGTGGCGATGTCCATGGTGCCCGCGAGGCAGGCGGCGTGGGCGAGGTAGTTGAGGTCGCGTAGCTCCGAGGGCGGCACGGCGCTGTCGGGGCGCCCCATGATCCAGCGCTCCCAGGTCGATGCCCTGCTGGCGTGCGACTTCTTCGAGACGGTCACCCTGACTGGGGCGTGGCTGTACGTGTTCGTGGTGATCGAGCACGCCAACCGCCGGATCCGGATCTTGGGCGCGACCGCGCACCCGTCCGCGGCCTGGGTGGTCCAGGCCGCGAAGAATCTCGCCATGGACCTGGAGGACGCGGGTTGCCGGGCAAGGTTCTTGATCCGGGACAGGGATGGGAAGTTCCCTGAGCTGTTCGATGCCGTCTTGAAGGACGCGGGGATCGAGGTTGTGCTCAGCGGCGTACAGCTGCCGCGAATGAACTCGATTACGGAGAGGTGGGTGCAGACGTGTCGGCGTGAGCTGCTGGACCGCACGTTGATCTGGAACCAGCACCACCTCCACTACGTCCTGCGGGAGTTCGAGCGGTTCTACAACTCCCATCGGCCGCATCAGGGCCTCGCGAACGCCCAGCCGCTGCACCCCCTGCCCCAGGCAATCATCGATCCAGGGCAGATCGCCCGCCTCGACATACGTAGGCGTGAATGCCTGCCTGGGCCTCTGAGGGGCCCTGTCACTCCCCGGAACGGCGCTCCCCGGCACAGCACGGCCTGCCGCCCTGCCCATCCCTCCCGCAGCCTGTACGTGGGTGGCGCAGGAGCCTTCCGGGTCGGGCTCATGGTCCACGTCACCGCGTTCGTGGCCTGCGCCTGCGGCCCAGTACCGGCAAAGGGTTGGAGACATGAGCAAGGGTGCCAGGGAAGTAGTAGTCGTCATCGGGTCAGGCAGCATCGGCCTCGCGATCGCGCGCCGCGTCGGTGCCGGCCGTACCGTGCTGCTCGCCGACCACAGCGAGAAAGCGGCCGCGGCCGCCGCCGAACGACTGCGCAGCGAGGGGTACGAGGTGACAACCCGGGTCACCGACGTCTCCGACCACGACGCGGTCGAGGCGCTCGCCGACGCGGCGGCGGCGCTCGGGCCGGTGACCCAGGTCGTGCACACCGCCGGCGTTTCCCCCGCCCAGGCGAGCATCGAGCGGATCCTGCACGTCGACCTCGTGGGTACGGCGATGGTCCTGGACGCGTTCGCACGCGTCGTCGCTCGCGGCGGGGCCGGCATCGTGATCGCCAGCATGGCCGGGCACCGGGAGAGCCCCTACGTCCCGGAGATCGAGCATGCGCTCGTCACCACCGAGACCTCGAAGCTGCTTGAGCTGCCCTTCCTCCAGCCCGGCCAGGTCGGCTCCACCGTCCATGCCTACGCACTGTCCAAGCGGGCCAACTCCTTGCGGGTGCAGACCGCCGCCGTCGCGTGGGGCAAGCGCGGAGCCCGTGTCAACGCCGTCAGCCCCGGCGTCATCATCACGCCCCTGGCCCGGGACGAGCTGTCCGGGCCCCGCGGCGAGTGGTTCGAGCAGGTGCGCAAGGTGTCGGCGGCGGGACGCTTCGGCACGCCCGACGAGGTCGCCGACGCGGCCGTCTTCCTCCTCGACCGTCAGGCGGGCTTCATCACCGGCGCCGACCTCCTCATGGACGGCGGAGTGACCGCAGCACTGCGCACCGGGGAACCCCCTGACCAGCCAGGAGCCCGACTTCAGCCATTCATCACACTCCTCTCCGCGCCAGGACGCGGAGCCCACATATGTCCCTTGACACCACGGCAGACGGAGGAACCATGACAACTGCACCCATGACCGTGTCGGTGGTCGGCGCGACGGGCAGCATCGGACGGCTCGTCGTGGCCGAGTCGATCGCTCGGGGGCACGTCACCCGTGCTGTGGTACGTGACGCTGCGAAGGCGGAGCGGCAGCTCCCCGCCGAGGCACAGGTCGCCGTCGCCGACGTCACGCGGCCCGAGACCCTGCACAAGGCCGTCGCCGACATCGACGCCATCGTGCTGACACACGGCTCCGACGGCACCGCCCACTCGTCGCCCGAGACCGTCGACTACGCCGGAGTCCGCAACATCCTGGCCGCCCTGGACGGACAGACGCCCCGTATCGTGCTGATGACCGCCATCGGCGTCACCTCCCGCAGCAGCGTGTACGACCATCTGGTCGAGTGGAAGCGCCGTTCCGAGCGCCTGGTCCGTGCCAGCGGCCTTCCGTACACGATCGTGCGGCCGGGCTGGTTCGACATGAACGGTCCCGACGACCACCGCCTCGTCTTCCTGCAGGGAGACAAGCGGCGTTCCGGAAGCCCCGCCGACGGCGTCATCTCCCGCGCGCAGATCGCCCAGGTGCTGGTGGAGGCCGTCACCGTCCCGGAAGCAGTGGGCCGGACCTTCGAACTGATCGCGGAACAGGGCCCCGCGCCCAGCGACCTGGTTCCGCTGTTCGCCGCGCTGGACCAGGACGCGCCCGGCGCCCTGGACGCGGTCCGCGACGAGAACAACATGCCCCTGGCCAAGGAGCCTCAGCGGGTCCGCGACGACCTCGAAGCGGTCCGGGCACTCGCCGGGTCCTGACGGCACCGTGAAGGGGCGCCGTCCACGTCCATGTCCGAGTACCGGACCGGTCTTCCACAACGACAGGATCCACTGTGCAGCCGTCAGCTGATCAGGGTGCCCGAGAGGAAATCCTCGAGGCTCACCATGCCCATCTCGAAGCGATGGACAAGGGTGACACCGAGGCGCTGGACCAGTTGTTGGACGACGACTTCACCCTCACCCATCTGACCGGCTACAAGCAGCCGAAGAAGGAGTGGTTGTCGCAGATGCGGGCAGGCCGGTTCGTGTACCACACGATCGACGAGAAGAACCTGACCCTGGATGTCGAGGGTGACACCGCCCGCCTCGTCGTCCGGACCGTCACGGACGCGACGGTGTACGGCACGCGCACGAACTGGCGATTGCAACTGGCCACCGACTACGCCCGCAGAGGTGACACCTGGGCCACGCTCCGCACCGTCGCCACGACCTGGTGACCGGGATGCCCACGACAGGCTGCGATCAGCCGGCAACGTGTCCGTGGTCCGGTCGGACGCTGCGGCGTAGTTCCGCGTACCACCACGTCTCGGTGACGGCCACCGCCGCCAGCACCGCGACGACCCCCCCCAGCGCCGCCAACGGCGGCAGTACGACGGCCGCCGGGAGCCAGGCCGGCAACAGGCACAGGGCGGTCAGCCGGAACGGGCCCCAGACCCCTGCCGAGACACGGCCGAAGAGCAGCAGTCCGGCGAGGTAGGTGGCGGCTCCGCCGCACAGCGCGCCGGCGTAGAAGCCGCCCAGGCCCTTGCCGCTGTCGGCATACGCCACGACCCCTTCGACGCCGAGGGCGGCCAGGACGATGCCTGCCGCGATGGGGAAGTGGGCGTAGCCGTAGGCATGGACCGCCAGGCTCAGACGGGCCTGGCCCCGCGTCTCGTCCAGCCTGTGCTCCACCAGCACGCTCACCACGTCGAAGTACAGCCACCACAGCGCCGCCCCCGCACCGACGCCAAGGACTCCCGCGGCCAGCAATGCTGTGGTGACCGGATGGTCAGTGGCCCCGGCGGCCATGGCGATGAGCGACTCGCCGATGGCGATGATGACGAACAGCTGGTGCCGTTCGGTGAAGTACGCGGCGCTGTGGATGCGCCAGCTGCCGCGTCGGGAGGTGAGGTAGACGCCGCCCCAGTCCACGACGATCGCCGCCGCGTACAGCGCCGTCTGCCATCCACCGCCGATCGCCGCGCCCGTGATCAGCAGGGCGGAACCGCTGACCACCGACGGCCAGGACACGGCGATCTGACGCAGCAGCCCCCGGTCGTCGCACGCCGGACGGGCGTAGATGACGAGGTGCACGCAGCGCACGAACAGATAGGCGCAGGGCAGGACCAACGGCCCGTACAGACCACCCGGAGCGTCGTCCCACGCCTCAGGGACGGTCAGTGCCGACGGCGAGGCCGTAGACGACGAGCGCGGTGCCGTCGTTGATCAGGCTCTCGGCGCGCAGCAGCGTGACGTTGCGGCGGGGCAGGGACTTGGCCAGGACGCCGACGGCGGTGGCGTCGGTCGGGGCGACGGCCGCGCCCAGTACCCAGGCCGGGCCCCAACCGAGACCCAGAGCATGGGCCACGACGGCGACGGCACCGGCGGTCGCGATCACCAGGGTGGTGCCCATCAGAATGATGCCGCGCAGGTCGCGCCGGATCTGGCGGAGCGAGGTCGTCAGGCTCTCCCAGTACAGCAGCGCGGGCAGGAACAGCAGCAACACCACCTCGGGCGGCAGATGGACCTCACGCAGTGCGGGGACGAAACCCAGCAGCGCACCGATGACAAGCAGCAGCACGGGCGGTGCGACACGCAGGCGGTGCCCGATGCCCTCCCCGAGGAGCAGGGCGAGCCCCAGGACCACGATGAGATCGAGGCCGAGCACGGCGTGTCTCCCGTCGTTTGTGCAGGTGGTTGCAGGAATCGAGGCCCCGTACGGGGGCGTCACGGGGGAGACGGCCCCCGTACGGGGTGCTTTCGGGCCTGTCAGCGGCTCACGCCAGCGTCGAGGTGTCGATGACGAAGCGGTAGCGGACGTCGGAGGCGAGGACGCGGTCGTACGCCTCGTTGATCTTCTCGGCCGGGATGACCTCGACCTCGGCACCGATGCCGTGCTCGCTGGCGAAGTCGAGCATCTCCTGCGTCTGAGGCAGACCGCCGATGAGGGAGCCGGCGAAGGTGCGGCCCTTCATCAGCAGGGAGAAGACGTTGACCGACAGAGGCTCGGCCGGGGCACCGACGTTGACCAGGGCGCCGTCGACGGCCAGCAGGCCGAGGTAGGCGTCGAGATCGAGTTTCGCGCTGACCATGTTGATGATCAGGTCGAAGATGCCGGCCAGCTTCTCGAAGGTCTCCGGGTCGCTGGAGGCGTGGTAGTGGTCGGCGCCGAGCTTCTTGCCGTCGTCCTGCTTCTTCAGCGACTGCGACAGCACGGTGACCTCGGCACCCATGGCGTGGGCGAACTTCACGGCCATGTGGCCGAGCCCGCCGAAACCGATGACGGCGACCTTCTTGCCGGGGCCGGCGCCCCAGTGCCGCAGTGGCGAGTACGTGGTGATGCCGGCGCACAGCAGCGGCGCCGCGTTGGCCAGGTCGACGTTGTCGGGGAGCTTCAGGACGAAGTCCTGGTCCACGGTGATGCGGGTGGAGTAGCCGCCCTGCGTGAACTGGCCGTACTTGTCGGTGTCGCCGAAGGTGAGGGTGCCGCCGCCCTGGACGCAGTACTGCTCGCGGCCGGCCTTGCAGTACTCGCACTCGCGGCAGGAGTCGACCAGGCAGCCGACGCCGACCTTGTCGCCGACGGCGTACTTGGTGACCTCGGAGCCGACCTCGGCGACCACGCCGGCGATCTCATGGCCGGGCACGACCGGGTAGGTCTGCTCGCCCCACTCGCTGCGGGCGTGGTGGATGTCGGAGTGGCAGATGCCGCAGTACTTGATGTCGATGAGGACGTCACGCGGGCCGACCTCACGCCGCTCGATCGTCATCGGGGTGAGCGGTTCGGTCGCGGACGTGGCGGCGTACGCGTTTGCGGTAAGCACAACTCTCCTGTGGGGGCTGGTGTTCCGGATGAGCGGTGGCCGGGGTCCCGGCCACCGGAGTCTGGGGGAGGCCGGGCACCTGGCGGGGGACGAGCTGCCTGGTCGGGGAGCTCGCCCGCTGGCTGGTGACGGCCTGGATGACGGACGCGGCGCAGCGCCCGTACTTGCTTCGGTAGGCGGCGTCCACGGCGTCGTCGATCTCCTCGTCGGCGTCGACGAAGGTGACGTCCTTCGTCACGCCGCCGGCCCCGATGGCCCAGCCGGCACCGGCACCGCCTGCGCGGCTGGTTTCGACGCCGGCGGATCGCTGCGTGGAGGCGGCGGCACGGGGCACGGGTGTCTCTCCCGGGAACGAGGTGGTTCATCTGGGAACGAGGCGGTTCTTCCGACCGGAATCCAGCCTGATCGCGACGGACGGCGGGCGGCAGGCCGTGTTGTGCCGGGGAGCGGCGTTCCGGGGTGTGACAGGGCCCCCCACCGCCCTCCCGCACAGGTCAGGGCCGCCCGCAGAGTGGAGTTCGTGAGGAATGAGCAGCACAGCGGCATCGAGCTGGGACGCTTCCTGCGTGCCCGCCGGGCCCGGGTGACGCCTGCGGACGTCGGTCTGGAGGCCGGGTCCGGGTGTGTCGTACGCCTGGGCTGCGCCGCGAGGAGCTGGTCACCCTGGCCGGCATCAGCATCGACTACTACACCCGCCTGGAGCGGGGCAAGGAGACCCGCCCGAGCCCGTCCGTCGTGGACGCGCTGGCCCGTGCCCTGGCCGCCGATGTCCGGACGGCGCCGACGTCAGCGTGCGGTGTCCGGCGCCGGCCGGTCCGTGGTGCGGGCGTATATCGCGGGGCAGGCCTCCAGGTTCACACCCGCCTGCTGTGAGGGGGTGCATTACTCCCCCCAACAGTGCTCCCCGGAACCGTCCTCCCGGGAGGAACTCTCCTCTTTTCCCTCATCGACGCGGGTGCGAACGTCGGTGATGCGACCGGACCGGGATCCGCTCAGCCGCCCACCGCGGCAGCCGATGCCGTCCGGATTCTGACACCCCGTGGCATCTCAACGCCGAGACGCCCGAACGGCGTGACGCCGTGCGCCGGCCATCATGCCGCCGCCCCGCCACCGTCGTCCCCACCCCAGAACCAAGGTTTCTCACGCCATGTCACACCCCGTCAGCCTGCCCGATCCACGTCGGTGGACGGCGCTGATCTTTATCTCGCTCGCCCAGTTGCTGGTGGTCCTGGACGTGACCATCACCAACATCGCCCTGCCCTCGCTCCAGGCCGACCTGGACATAGCCGTCGCCAACCGGCACTGGGTGATCACCGCCTACGCCCTCGCCTTCGGCGGCCTGCTGCTGCTCTGCGGCCGGCTCGCCGACCTGTGGGGACGCAAGCCCACCTTTGTCACCGGCCTGGTCGGCTTCGCGGTGGCCTCCGTCATCGGTGGCGCCGCCGGCAACGAGGCGATGATGTTCACCGGCCGGGCCCTGCAGGGCGTGTTCGCCGCGCTGCTCGCCCCGTCCGCGCCTGCTCGGAGCGGGCCACTTCACGCACCACCTCGACAAGCGGCGGGCACTCCCGACCACTTCACCGCACCCATCACCACGCAGACGGACGGGAGATGACCGACATGGCACTGATTCTGGTGACCGGGGCATCCACCGGGCTCGGGCGCAACACAGCGAGATCCGCGGCGTTGCCCGGCAGGCTGCCGAGTTCGGCCGCTTCGACGCCGTCATCCACAACGCCGGCACCATGCACTCTCCGGAGGAGATCACTGTCAACACGGTCGCGCCGTACGTACTGACGGCCCTGATGAACAAATCGGCCAGGCTCATCCATCTCAGCAGCCCCGCTTGACTCAGATCCTCAGCGCCGTTGCTGCGGCGGGAGGCAAAGAGGCCTCAACAGTCGGCCGGTCGCCTCGCCTCCGGCAGATGGGTCTTCGCCCACTGCGCAAGCTCCTTGAGCGCGGGATCCAACGCCGCCCCTGCCTCCGTCAGCCGGTAGGACACCCGCGGCGGCGGCCCCTCGTCCACCTCGCGGACGACGAGTTCCGCGGCGCCGAGCTCGGTGCGTCGGTGGGAGAGCATGCGCTCGCTGATCCCGGGAACCGCCCGGCACAGGTCGACGAAGTACGCCGGCCCTCCGATCAGCACGGACACGATCGGGCCGGTCCAGCGCTTTCCGAGCAGCTGGAAGACGCGTGTGATGCCCTCGTCGACCTGCATGCGGGACCCCGTCTCGTGACGGTGAGCACCGTGCGGGGTCGAGTGCGCCAGCCGCCTCATACGCCGAGGCCGCGGCGCAGCGCCGCGATCATGTCGGCGAGGACACGCCTGCCCACCGCAGACTCAGGGATGAGGCCTCCGTGCAGGACGCCGGGGTAGAGGACGAGCTCGGTGGGGACGTCGGCGTGTGCGAGGCGTTGGGCGTAGTCGATGTCCTCGTCGCGGAACGGGTCGTACTGGCATGCGGTGATGAACGCAGGGGGCAGTCCGGACAGGTCCTCGGCCCGTGCGGGCGCGGCGTAGGGGGATACACGGGCGGTGCGCCGGCGTCCCTCTCCGAGGTAGCAGTCCCAACTGACCTGTGTGGCCTGGCTGTTCCACAGCGGGACGTCGTCGTAGTCGCGCATCGACGGCGTCTCCTGGCGGTCGTCGAGTTCGGCGACGCCCAGGTACTGGAAGCACAGTGCGGGCCCGCGGCGGTCACGAGCGAGGAGGGCCACGGCGGCGGCGAGACCACCACCGGTGCTCTCCCCCGCGATGCCGATGCGGTCCGGGTCGATGCCGAGCTCGCTCGCCGACTTCGCGGTCCACGCCAGGGCCGCGTAGCAGTCCTCCAGCCCGGCCGGGAACGGGTTCTCCGGCGCGAGCCGGTACTCGACCGAGACCACAACCGCTCCGACCTCCGCGGCGATGCGCGTGGCCGCGGCGTCGAACTGCTCGATCCTGCCCATGACGAACCCGCCGCCGTGGATGTACAGAAGTCCGGGCAGCAGGCCGTCGCGCTCGGCGGGCGCGTAGACGCGGACCCTGACATCCGGCGATCCGTAGGGCCCGGGGACGGTGACGTCGCGGGTACGGATCTCGATGTCCGGCTCGTAGGACGACAGACCGCTCCGAACCGCTTCCTCACCCAGCGCGCGCAGCGCCCGGACGTCGGTGAACGGCCCGCTCGGGAGCATCGAAAGCCGCGGTGTGATCTCGGGGTCGTACGCGTAGGTCATGTCGCCTCCTCGGCGGGCAGGTGCTGGGACAACTCGGGGTGTGGTGCCAGAGGGGTGTCGCTATGCCTTTACCACCAACGGTGCTCCGGGTTCGTGCCGTCGTACGGGCATCGCGCCGCGGTTGCCGATGCGTGGGGAGCCGGGTGCGTAGGTGGGACTGTTGACCCTTCGTCGGGGGTGTAGCCGTCCCGACCGCTCTGGAAGACCTCCTTGAACAGCGGCATGACCGCCGCCGCCAGGGAGGTGCCGGTGGTCGCCTGCACCATCTGCAGCAGATCGGTGGCCGTATCGAGGTCCTCGATGGTCAGTTCCTCTCCGTCGCGCATGCGGACCAGGGCGTCCCTGAACGCCTCGACGATGTGTGCCGCGCGGGGGTCGTACAACTCCGTGTCGTTGTACGACGGATCGGTGGTCGACGTCACGATGGTCTGCTCCTGGAAGAGGGGGTTGCTTATGGCGGGCATCAGCACGGTCGGGAGGGGGTGCGTCCGGTGATGGGGGTGATCTTGCCGACGCCTCGGCGAGATCACCCCGCCTTTTGGATAGGCCTATCCACTTCGCGATTCCGGATGGGTCGATCCGGCCTATGGTGTCAGCGTAGCACTAAAATCGGATAGGCCTATCCGATTGCTAGACTGGCCGGCATGACCTCTGGCGCCCAGCACCCCGACGACACCGCCGCCCAGCCGCTGCGCAGCGACGCCGAGCGCAACCGGGAGCGCATCATCGCCGCCGCCCGCACGGTGTTCGCGCGCGACGGCCTGAACGCCTCCATGGCCTCCGTGGCCCGCCAGGCAGGGGTGGGAATCGCCACCATGTTCCGCCGCTTCCCCACCAAGGAGGAGCTGGTCGACGCCGTCTTCGTCGACCGTATGAACGCCTACGCCGACACCGTCGCCGTTGCCCTCGACGATCCGGACCCCTGGAACGGTTTCGTCGGCTACATCGAGACCGCCTGCGCGATGCAGGCCGCCGACTCCGGCTTCGCCGACGTGCTGACCATGACCTTCCCCACCGCCAAGGCCCTGGAGAAGCGCCGCAACGAGGCCTATGAGGGCATGGTGCGGCTCATCGACCGCGCCAAGGCCGCAGGCCGGCTGCGCGAGGACTTCGACCTCTCGGATCTGGTGCTGCTGCACATGGCCAACGCCGGCGTCGTCAGCGCCACCGGCGACGCCGCTCCCGACGCCTGGCGCCGCGTCGCCGCCCTGCTGATCCAGTCCTTCGAGGCTCCCGCCCGCGGCCCGCTGCCCGCCTCGCCCGAGCACGACGCCCTCTACAAGGCCATGCTCCGCGGCAGCCCGACGGACATCACGTCGTCGGAGCCGGGGAAGAGCAGCTGACCGCAGGACCGAAACCACCGCGCCCGGCCGGGGCACGGCGGTGCCCTAGCAGAGGAGGCTGCCGCCGGTGGCGTCGATGAACGCGCCGGTGATCCAGCGCGCTTCGTCGGTGGCGATGAAGGCCACCACGTCGGCGACGTCCTCCGGCTCGCCGAGGCGCTTGAACGCCGACGACTGGGCCATCTGCTCCCGGACCTCGGGGACCTTGAAGAACTCACTCCCGTTGTCCGTGGTGCCGGGGGTCACGGTGTTGACCGTGATCCCCCGGGGGGCGAGGTGGCGAGCGAAGTTCCGCGAGAGCTGTTCGAGGGCGCCCTTGGTCATCGAGTAGACGGTGTGCGCGGGGTTGACGACCCGGGTCAGAGCGGAGGAGATGTTGATGATGCGTCCCCCGTCGGGGATCAGCCCGAGGGCGCGCTGGGTGATGAAGAAGGGCGCCTTCGTGTTGACCGCGAACATCCTGTCGAACTCCTCGACGGGGACCTCCCCCAGAGCGGTGCCGGGGGCCGAGGTGTCGGCGGCGTTGTTCACCAGGATGTCCAGGGTGGTCCGCCCGGTGCGCTCCTTCAGGCCGGCCTCCAGACCCTGGAACAACTGGTCGACGTCGCCGGGCACGCCCAGTTCCGCGTGGACCGTGAAGGCCCGGCCGCCGTCCTTCTCGATGAGCTCGACGGTTTCCTGAGCGGCCTGCTTGTTGTGCGCGTAGTGCACGGCGACCAGGGCTCCCTCACGGGCCAGGGCGACGGCCGTGGCCCGGCCGATGCCCCGGCTGGAACCGGTGACGAGAGCGGTCCTGCCGTTGAGCTTCTTCACGATGATGTCCCTTCGAAGTCCCGGTCGAACCGTGGCACGCACGACGTCGGGAAGCGCTTGACGTTGAGCGGCGCTCCGACGTGTGGACCATCAGTCGAGGTCGGGATGTGGATGTGGTGGGCTGTGCGGTGAGTGATGTTCCAGCGGTGGCTGTGGGATCCGGCGGCGTTCAGCCGGGCAGGCGACCAGACCGTTGTGTCCCCGGGGTCATGCCGGCGTGGCCTTCGGGGTGATGGTGTCGGGGCTGGTGCGGGTCTTGAGGATGAAGTCGAACTCCATGGTCCTGTAGGGGCTTTGGAATCCGTGTTGGGCGATGTCCTCGGGATCCTCGTGCAGGACGGTGTCGGCCTGCAGGGCGGGAGGGGCCAGTGTGCCGCCGACGAAGTCGACGGGGATGACGGGGTCTCCCTTGAAGTAGATCTCGCCCCGCCAGGGAGTGATCAGGTCAGGGTGGTGGACTTCGTAGTGGATGTGGGCCGGACGGTAGAGGCTGCGTCCGAGGGCCGCGACGGCTTCGGCGACCCCGTCGACCGCCGTGATGTGGGGGTCGGCGTAGGCGACGGGGGTGATGGTGGTGAAGGCGTAGCGGCCGTCGGAATCGGTGAACAGGTGTCCGCGCAGGTTGTACCTGAGCACTCCGTCGTCGTACAGCCCGGAGTAGTTGCCGTTGTCGGCTGCGTGGTAGATGTCCAGCTTGGCGCCCTCGAGCGGTCGGCCGTGGCCGTCCAGGACGCGGCCGGAGGCGATCAGCGGGGTTCCGGGTTCGTCCGGTCGCATCGGCAGGGTGCCGGGGTTGTCGATGCGCGGGGAGCCGGGGATGTAGGTGGGGCTGTCGACGTCTTCGGAGGGGGTGTAGCCGTCCTGGCCGCCCTGGAAGAGCTCGCTGTACAGCGGCATGGCGACCAGCGCCAGGGGAGCGCCGGTGGCGGTCTGGATCCTCTGCAGCAGGTCGGCGACCGCGTTGAGGTCGTCGAAGGTCAGTCCGTCCTCGTCACGCAGGCGGGCCAGGGCGTTCTTGAACGCCTCGACAAGGCGTACCGCGCGGGGGTTGATCAGCGCCGGGTCGACGTAGGACGGATCGGTGGTTGTGGTCATGCCGGTCTGTTCCTTGAGGGGGCATGGCTGAAGGGGGCATCAGCAGGCCGCGGATGACAGGGGATGAGTTGCGCGCCGGACTTGGTGGTCTCTGTGACGCCCCAGGCCGCGAACGCCGCGGCCTGGGAGCGGCTCATGAAATCCGATGCGGTGTCAGAGGCTGAACACGAGCTCGGCCTCGTCGCGCTTGGTGGTGTGCAGCTCCCAGTAGACGGGGGAGATCTGCTCAGGCTTGGCTGTCGGGAATCCGGGGACGACCGACATGCCGATCGACACGTCGATGCCGACGTGGGCGGCCTGGATGCCGGTGCCGTCCAGTTCCTTGTGCAGGTTGATCGCCCAGTTGCGCAGCGCAGCAGCTGCGGCGTTGACGTTGCCGACCTCCGGCACGGGGTCGATGGAGCCGGCTCCGGTGGTGTAGAGCAGCGTGCCCGCTCCCGCCTCACGCATTGCGGGCAGCACCGCCTTGGTGGCGGCGATGGCCCCGTACAGCTGGAACTCGATCTCGTGCTGCACATGAGACGGTTCGGTCTCGGCCGGAGTGGTCAGAGCGGTGGAGCCGAACGTCCCGACCGGGGAGTACTCCAGGACATCGATGCCGCCGAACTGCGCGGCGGCGTCCTTGAGGGCCTGGGCGAGCGCGTCGCGGTCGAGCACGTCCGCGGGGAACGCGGCGGCGGTGATGCCTTCGGCAGTGAGCTGACCGACGAGACCGTCGAGCTTCTCCCGGTTGCGGGAGATCAGGGCGACGTCGAAACCCTCGGAGCCGAAGGTGCGGGCGATGGCCAGGCCCAGCTGGGGGCCGGCTCCGACGATGGCAATGCTGGTCACAGCAAGTCCTTTCGTGGAAGACATGGCAGGGGAAGCCGAAATATGGATAGGTCTATCCGATTCGGATTCGGATAGGTCTTTCCGGTTCACTGCTGCAACAGTACCACGAAATGGATAGGGCAATCCGATTGCTTGCGATCGGTAGCTGCTCTGCATCGCGGTCCGGACGGTTACCGGAGCCGTCGTGCTCAGTCGGTGATCCGCAGCAGCAACTTGCCCGTTGAGGTGCGCCCGCCCATGAGCCGGTGGGCCTCGGCCGCGTCCTGCAGGGGGAACTCGGCGGTGACCGGAAGGCTCACGGTGCCGTCGGTGACCGTACGGAAGGCACGCTCGGTGAGCGAACGCAGTGCCTCGGGTGCCGACTGGGCGAGTGCCAGGATGGAGAAGCCCGCGACGGAACGGCCCTGTGCGTAGAGTTCGGGCTGCCCGACGTGCCATGGTTCTGCCCCGCTCGCGTTGCCGAAGGACACCAGGCGTCCGAAGACGGCCAGCGTGTCGAGGCCGCGGCGAAGGGTGTCACCGCCGACCGGGTCGAGGACCAGGTCGACGCCCCTGCCGTTGGTGGCGCGGCGGACGTCGTCGGAGAACGTGTCTGTGGTGAACACCTCGTCGTAGCCGTGCTTGAGAGCGTGCCCGGCCTTGGCTGCGGAGGAGACCACGCCGTACGCAGCACTGGCACCCGCCGCGCGGGCGAGCTGCCCGGCCACCGTGCCGATGCCGCCCGCCGCGCCGTGCACCAGCACGCTCTCTCCGGCGTGCAGTCGACCCACCTCGTGGAGCAGGGCGTGCGCTGTCGGCAGCACGGTGGGCAGCGTGGCGGCGGTCCGCAGGTCCAGGCCCTCGGTGAGCGGGAAAACGGTGGCGGTCTCGGCGACCACCACCTCGGCGTAGGCGCCGCTGTCGACGAGGGCCGCGACTTCCTGACCCGGGTGCAGTCCCTCGACGCCGTGGCCGACGGCCCGGATCCGTCCGGAGACTTCCAGGCCCGGGCGGAAGGGCAGCGATTCCACCCGGTACCCCTCCGCGCGCGCCTTGAGGTCCGCGAAGTTCACGCCCGCATACGCGGCGTCGATGGTCACCTGGCCCGGCCCGGGCCGGGGGGTTTCGGCCGTCACGAGCTGCAGCACCTCGGGGCCGCCGTACTCCTGGAACTCGACTGCACGCATAAGCGGAACGCACCCTTCGGCGAAGTGTTCAACAGAAAGCGAACACTGGGACTGTAAGATGCTCATCGAACACTAAGCAAGCGGCTGGGACTCCCAGGGGGACCCAGCGAGGATGCGCATGGCGAGGAGAGGGGCATGTCGAAGCAGGCTGCGGGCAGCAGTCACCGTGCGGCGCCGGTGCACACGGATCCCGAAGACGTCTCCGTCCTGACCGCGCTGTCCGCGCTCGCCGACCCCGTGCGCATCCAGTTGATCCGCGAGTTGGCGGGCTCCGCCGACTGGACGCGCAGCTGTGGCAGCTTCGACGTGCCCGTCGGCAAAGCCGCACTCAGTCACCACTTCTCGGTCTTGCGCGGCGCCGGCCTCGTCGAACAGCGTGACCAGGGGCCCAAGCGAGTCAACCGACTGCGCCGCGAGGAGTTCGATGCGCGCTTCCCCGGGCTGCTCGACCTGCTCCTGCGCTCCGATGGCGCCGAGTCAACTACCCAGCGCTAAAGCACCGGGCTTGCACAACGGGCATCACTGGCGGTGACACTGCGTTTGCGTCCAGCCCCGCCCCGGCGCGTGCGCTCCGGAGGTGGGGCAGGGGCGATTGACTGCGCCCCGCTTCGCCACAACTCCCACGCTCGCGCACGGATGTTGCGGGAGCCGTTCCGGTCCGCGTGCGCAACGGCGCCGCAGTTCCGGCATGCGAACCAGGCCTGGGAGACCCGGTTCGCCTTGTCGATGTGGCCGCACTCGGCACAGGTGCGGGAGGTGTACGCCGGATTGACGTACACCACCGGCACCCCCGCCCGGCGGGCCTTGTACGCGATGAACGCCCCCAGCTGGGCGAAGGACCAGCTGGAGTGGGTGGCCCGTTGGGGCTTGCGAAGCCGTACCCGTTCGCGGATGCCCGTCAAATCTTCCAGGGCGATCCCGCGACCGGTGCGTTCTGCCTCGGCCACCACATGCTTCGCGATCTTGTGGTTGATGTCCCGTGCCCGCCGCGCCTCCTTACGCCTGCGCTTCTTCAGCCGGCGCTTGGCGGACGGGGTGTTCTTCTTCTGCAGCTTGGTGCGCAGCGCGCGTTCCCGCACCCGTGTGCGGTTGAGCCCGCGTCCGGCCATGATCTCGCCATCGCTGGTGGTGGCGATGTTCACGATGCCCAGGTCGATGCCCAGGAAGCCCGCCGGTTCCGTGTTCAGCGCTGCTTCGGGTACCTCGCAGGTGGCGTTCAGGAACCACATGCCGTCCCGGCACACCAGGTCGGACTCGCCCCGCCGGTACAGGGCCAGGGTGGCCAGCTGCTCGGGGGCGGCGGTGAACGCCACGTCCTTGACCCGGCCGCGGACGGTCCAGATGGAGACCCGGCGTTCGGCGATCTGCCAGGACAGCATCCGGTCGTCGTAGGGCTGTGCCCCGTCCGGCCGGAAGGCGACCGGTTTCTCGGTGGCCCTGCGGTACCGCTTCGAGCCGGGTTTCCCGAGGTTCCCGGCCTTCAGGTTGGCCGTCAGCGTCGCGTATGCGTCACAGGTCTTTTTGATCACATGCTGGGCGGCCTGCGCACCCAGCCCCCACCTGGTCTTGATCTCGTCGTAGGTGAGCCTGCGTAGCGCGAAGTTCCTCTTCACATCTTTTCGAAGGCCACCTCGCCGGCCCAGGTCGCGGCCTCGTTGCAGGCGCGCAGGGTCGCCTCAAGTGCCGCCGCCTGCACGGGCGTCGGCAGCAGCTTCACCTGCACCACCAGCTTCACGGCCGCGACGCTACCCGACACCTTCAAGCCCCCGCATTCGAATACAGAAATCCTCTCCGGCCGCCTGCCGGACCATCCCGGCGCTCCGCGCCAAACGCCACCGCGGTGCTCCGCACCGCCCACCCCGGGATGCGATTCCTCCCGGGCGTGAACGCCCGGGGTTCCTCGCAAGACCCGCTGAACAGTGGCCCGCGCGCCGGCCCTGGCCAGTCAGAAGGCACACACCTGCGCCCGATGGTTCCACCATGCCCGGAGCGACACCGTTCACGCGCACTCCGACAGCAGCCTGACAACCCGCCCCGGCGGCGGGTTGGTGGTGGTCAGGGCTAGGAGACTGTTCTTGCCGTAGCTCTCATGCCGCGTCGACGGCAGTCGGCCGCACGTCGGGCTTGATGCCGAGTGCCTCGGCGATGAGCGCGTGGGGAGTGGCGGCGGGCCTCCTGGTCGGGGCTGATGCTCTGGAACATCACTTCGGTCGCTCCGGTCTGCTCGATCATCTGCAGGAGCTGGTCCCGTACGGTTTCGGGGCGGCCGGCGAGCTGCCGGGGCCAGCGGCCGTTCACGATCCTGGGGCCGGAGGCAAGGCCCGAATGAAAGCCCTGTTCAGCAAGGCTGAACAGGGCGGCTACGGCGTCCAGTTACGCGGAACCGGCGCCAGCGGGGGCAGGGCGATCGCAAGGGTGAGTGCCGCCGACCGACGGGGGCGGCGCCGGCGGTCAGGCGGACCGCAACTCGAACCAGTCGAAGGCCACGCTGCCTCGCGTGGCGTACATGCCGAAGACCCGGCCGGTGAAGCCGCCGGCGACCTCGGTGGTGAGGTAGCGGCCGTCGAGTTCGGCGAGGATCTCGAAGTCCCCGCTGTCCGTCTCGTAGCCCAGACGGAGGGTGTCGGGGCCGCCGACCCGGAGGCCGGGCGGGGGAGTCGTGTCGGGGTCCGTGCTCCGGGCTGTGACCGTGGGCGGCAGGATGTCGGAGGTCGTGACGTCGATCCGCAGGGTCAACGGGCCGGACGGTACGGCTTGTTCGGCGACGGTGTGGCGCAGCGGGCCGATCCTGGCGACCGCGCGGACCATGCCGTCTCCCACCTCCACCTCGTAGTGGTGTGCCTCGTCCAGCCGTACCGTGAGTCCGCCCCGGCCGCCTTCGGCGACGTCGGCCGCTGTGCGCGCGGTGCAGTCGGCATGGCGCTGGCGCCGCCCCACGAAGAGTGCGCCGGGCTTGTCCAGGCTGTCCCCGCGGGCGTGCAGCACCAGGTGGCCGGGCCGTTCGTCGAGACGGACAGCCTCCGGGTCGTGGCGTCGGAGCGACACCCAGCACGGCGCGAGGGCGGGGGAGTCGAAGTCGTCCCGGTCCGGCTCCTGCGGCCAGGGATGCGGCGCCAGCGCCGGGGCCTGCGCACGCAACTCCAGCGGGCCGGGCAAGGGCCACTCGTCCTCCCACCGCACGGGTGCCAGGAACGTCTCCCGGCCCATGCCGTGGTACATCGGTGTGTCGCCGCGGGGCCTGGTTCCGAGCAGCACCATCCACCACGTGCCGTCGTGTGCCTGCACCAGGTCGCCGTGGCCGGTGTTCTGCACCGGGTGACCGGTACTGCGGTGGGACAGCACCGGGTTGGCGGGGTGGGGTTCGAACGGCCCGGGCAGGGCGCGGGCCCGGGCCAGCGACAGCGCATGCCCACGTTCCGTGCCGCCCTCCGACAGCAGCAGGTACCACCAGTCGCCGACCCGGTACAGGTGCGGGCCCTCGGGATACTGCAGCCCGCTGCCCGACCACATCGGCACCGGCTCGCCGAGCAGTTCGCCGGACTTCGGGTCGATGCGGACCCCGCGGATGCCGTCCGACGAGAACACGCACCAACACGTCCCGTCCTCTTCCCAGGCCAGGTCGGGGTCGATGCCGGGTACGCCGACCGGCACCGGGTCCGACCACGGTCCCGCGGGGTCCTCGGCGGTCACCAGGATGTTGCCCGCCCCGGCGACCACGGTCGTGATCAGCCAGAACCGGCCGTCGTGGTACCGCAGTGTGGGCGCGTACACCCCCGTGGACGACGGGGCAGTGTCGGGCAGCTCCAGCTGCGAGGGCCGGTCCAGGGCGTGCCCGATCAGCCGCCAGTGCACCAGGTCACGGCTGTGCCAGATCGGCACCCCCGGTACGTACTCGAAGCTGGATGTCGCCACGTAGTAGTCGTCACCGGCCCGGCAGATGCTCGGGTCCGGGCTGAAGCCGGGGATCACGGGATTGTCGAAGAACGCCATGTCCGTCCTGAGGGGTGTGGTCGGGGGAGTGAACACCGAGGTGGGCCGCACGGGCAGAATTGTTGAAGCGCTTCGAAAGTTCGCATGCGGGTCTGCGGCATGTCAACAGGTCAGCAGAGTATGGATAGGTCGTCATGGCCGCGGCGGCGTCGAAGCGCTTCGATCGGGGCCGTCGTCCTGGGCCGTGGGCGACGGGCGTTCCGTCTGCGTCGCCCTGGACGGTGACGGCTGGGAGCCGAGCATGTCGAGGAGGACCAGGGCGTCGTACTCGGGTGTGTCCCGCTCGGCGTAGTACGTGATCAGACGGTGGCCGGGGGTTGTGAACAGGTGGCGATCGACGGCACTTGAGCGTGTTCGGGCGCGCATGAGCGAGCCTTCGGGCAGTGGCAGGCACACTCCCCTGGCAGGGAACGAGAGTTCTTGCATCGAATGCGTGACCTTCGCCAGTGGTGGTCGTTGGGTGTGGTGACGGATTTCTTCGATGCGGGATCGGGGGTGAAGTGGTGGGTGGACTGCGGGAGGTGGCGGCGCCGTTCGTGGTGGCCGGCCCCTCGGGGGTCGCAATCCGTACCCGGCTCAAGGGCCTGACCGCCGAGGACGAGAAGGTTCTCCGCCTGGTCGGCGACCACCTCGGTTCGCTCGCCTCCCGTGACCTGAGGGCGCGGTGCGCGGCCGGGCACGATCACGACACCGAGCAGTGGGCGCAGCGCAAGCAGGCCCTGACCGGGGAGTCCTCCTCCCGCTGGGCCGGGTCGATCACGAAGGCCAGCCACGACCAGTGGGCGCTCGCCCGGCGCGGCCAGCTCGCACACATCCAGAGCCTGGAAGCCGGGATCGAGACGATCGAGCACCGCCTGTCCCTGCCCGTGGGCGCGAAGGGCACCAAGCAGGTGCCGGGCGGCTACCGCAGCAGGCAGGAGTGGTTCGCCAAGTCCCGCCGCCTGCGCCTGCTCGAAGACCGGCTCCAGGCGGCCCGGGCTGACCGTGAGGCCGGGCGGGTGCGCGTGGTGCGCGGCGGGACGCGGCTGCTGAACACCCGCCACCACCTGGATGCCGCTCAGCTCACCGAGGCCGAGTGGCACGCCCGGTGGGAGGCCGGGCGGTGGTTCCTCGCCGCGGACGGCGAGTCCGGGAAGCGGTTCGGCAACGAGACCATCCGCGTCACCCCTGACGGCGAGGTCTCGATCAAGCTCCCCGCGCCGCTGGCGCACCTGGCGAACGCTGCGCACGGCCGGTACGTGCTGGCGGCGAAGGTGTCGTTCGCGCACCGGGGCGAGCAGTGGGCCGACCGCGTGGCAGCCAACCGTGCGGTGGCCTACCGCATCCACGAAGACGTAGGCCGCGGGCGCTGGTACCTGACCGCGTCCTGGACGATCCCCCCGGTTCAGGCCGTGCCGCTGGCGGCGGCCCGCGCGGGCGGCCTGGTCGGCGTGGACACCCTGAGTTCTAGTGGTCGTTGCAACACCTCAGCTCAGAGGTGGCAATGGACTTCGAGATTCGTGGTGGCCGGAGGCCTCAGGGGAACAGACCGCT
>NZ_JBHXVG010000028.1:0-2340 GCF_042672405.1 Streptomyces sp. NPDC127197
CCCACGAGCCCACCAGCGAGGCACGAACACGTGCCGCGGCGTGACGGCGAGCGGTTCGTACCAGCGCGACTCGGGCCGGGTCACCCCGGCCGCCAACCACCGCGCGTGCACCTCCCAGTCCATGGGATGCCTCCCAGGTGTACGCGGGCCCGCACGCAGGGGTCTCGGCCGGGGAACAGTCGGATCCGTCCTTATCAGGGTTGCAGGCCGTCACCACTCCCGGGGAGGGCCGGCACGAGTCCTCCCCGGGGGTGCAGGAGTCCGGCACACAGCCGCCGCGGCGGGGGATCGACGCCACGACCGGCGCCCACTGCTGCCCGGCGAACACCGCCTTCAGCCCGGCCGTCTTCACGCAGCCGGCGGGCAGGAACCGCCCCCGCACGCACGGGGTCACGGTGCCGTCCGGGAGGAGGGCGGCCCTCCCGTCGGCACACCGCCCGCACAGCTCCGACGTGGACGGGAACAGCGTGGTCCTGGCCGCGTTGCCCACGGCCCGCACCCGGTCCACCCTCACCTGATCGACACCGAGGGCTTCCATCTCCGCGCGGGCCTGTTCGCCGCGCTGTCCGTCGCGCAGGTGGATGATGCCGACCCTGACCGGGATGCCACGGCGCACCGCCTCGACGATGTTCGCGCGGGTGGAGTCGTGGGAGCCCTTACGGCCGGTGATCTCGTCGTGCCCGTCCGGGTCGCCGGAGCAGTACGACGGGCCCAGACTCAGAGGTCGTTTTCACCTGATTTACGCCACTTAACGCACCTCAGTACTGCACTCTCGCCTCTCATGCGACAAGCCCGTCCGCGACGAGGCGAGAGCAATCGCCCATACGGCATGTCTTGGAGCGAGACGGACTTCAGGGAGTGAGACTGGCAATTCGGGCTGCCGCGGGATCTCACCAGCCGCATGGGTGCAGTGACGCCTCGGAAGTCACACCGCGACGGCGAAGCCATCTGGGATGAAACAGACTTCACCGATGAAAACGACCTCTCAGTGAGTGTTCGAGTGCCTGAGAAGTGCAGGACAAGACAGCTATGGAGTGGTTGGAGAGTGCTGCCTGGGGAGGCTGCGAGAGCCGTTGTCAGAGGCAGTTGGCAAGATCGTGGCTATGAATGGCACTCCTGTCACTCCGCCACGGCCGCTCGATGTTGCCGCGGTTTTTCCTCAACTAGTCCCACTGGCACGCACGGCGACCCGGTTGCATCCCCGCCCCGGGGCACCGACGTGGTGGGACAGCTCGGTCGGTGGGCCTCTGCTGTGGCCCGCCGACGAGCCGTGGCCCCACTGCGAGGGCCCTCATGTGGTGGACGGGATGAACCCGGCCCTGTCCCCAGCTGATGTACGGCTGGAACGACAAATCCGTGCCGCCTCGCGCGGCAGGAGCCTGACCCCGCAGGAACGAGAGACCCTTGAGCGAATCCGGCCCCCTCGGACATATCCGGTAAGGGTGGCGGTCCAGCCGTACGACGGTTCCATAGCGATGCTGCCCGTCGCGCAACTGTACGCACGGGATGTGCCCGATCTGCGCACGCCTGAAGGGGCGGACCTGCTGCAGATTCTGTGGTGCCCCTTCGACCATCCGATCATGCCGAGGACCGTGCTGATCTGGCGGTCGGCAGCCACCATCACCGACATCCTCACCACGCCCCCCGAGCCGCCCGCGATGCAGTTCGACTCCTACCTGCCCGAGCCGTGCCTGCTCCACCCGGAACAGGTCACTGAATACCCCGACCACCTCGAGCTGAGTGCGGAACTGCAGGAGCAGCTCAGGCAGTGGAGTGTGCCGCAGGCAGCCGAGGAGGACATGGACCCGTGGACGTACTACGACTGCGTGCTGTCCAGTGCGCCTGGCTGGAAGGTCGGCGGCTGGCCCGCCTGGGACTCCACTGACCCCATCCCGCGGCCCTGCCCCGAATGCGGCACTGAGATGGAAGTCCTGCTGACCATCGCCACGTTCGAAGGAGGGGACGACGCGGGGCGCAGCTGGTCCCCGTCCGAGGACCCAGCTGCTGAACCGTCCTCCGGATCGGAGCACTTCGACCCCGACCAGCCCACCGCGGTCCAGATCGGCAGCGGCTACAGGCAGCAGCTCTACGTCTGCCCGGCGGCACCCGAGCATCCCCACATCGAATTGATGACGTAGCCCGTCGCCCTCTTATGGGTTGAGAAGCCCGGCTTGTTGTTGGCCACCGGGAGTGTGCAGACATGCTGATGCGCGGTGGGGGGGGCGCCCGCGGCGGCCCCCCCCCCCCGGTGCACGAGGAAGGCCGCGCCGGGGCCCACGGGCGCAAGGCCGCCGGGGGGGGAGGCGCTGAAAGACCAGCTGGGGGGGGGGGCCGAGAGGG